>DAIPZN010000033.1:0-37876 GCA_036782195.1 Cyclobacteriaceae bacterium
GCTACAACAAACCTTCTTACAAACCGGCTTTCAAACCAGGAGAAGGAGACACTGCCAGAAAGCGATTTGAGGACAAAGGGGGCTACGCAGGGAAAAAGTCAGAATCTGATTATCGATCTGATGCTCCTAAGAGAAACTTTAAGGATGACAAAGGGCGTAACTTCAATGACAAGCCAAAATTTGATAAGTCTTACAGATCAGATGATTCAAGATCTTCTTCTAAATCAGGAGAATTTAAGAAAAGAGATGATAAACCTAGATCCGCTGACAAAAAGAGCTGGGATAGGGATGACAAGCCATATAGATCTGATGAATCAAGGTCTTCTTCTAAATCAGGAGATTTTCAAAAAAGTGATTTCAAATCTAGATCCAGTGACAAAAAGAGCTGGGAAAGGGATGAGAAGCCTTTCGGCAAAAGACCAGACAAAAGGGCGGAATCCCGACCCGAGACAAGCAAAAGCAGGGAAGATTTACCTCTCGAGGATTCCAAACTAATCTATAGAGGCAGGGGAAAAGATGAGAAGCCGGTATTTGGAAGAGTACCTAAAACTGGATCTGACGAAAGAGGGTACAGGAAACAGGAAAAAAATCCTTATGCTCAGGAGCCAATAGATCCCAGACCTGAATACAACTTCTCCAAAATGGAGAAGCATCACCGCAAAAATGAAGACACAGACGTCCTACGTCTGAACAAGTATATTTCAAATTCAGGAATATGTTCCAGAAGAGAAGCAGATCTGCTGATCCAAAAAGGTGAAATCCAGGTCAATGGAGAAGTTATCCTTGAAATGGGTTATAAAGTCCAGCGAATGGATAAAGTAGTCTATAAAGGAAGACTGATCAATCCAGAAAAACCTGTATACATCCTACTGAACAAGCCTAAGGATTTCATCACGACAACTGAGGATCCTGAGGATAGAAAAACTGTCATGCATTTGATCAAAAATGCTTGTGAGGAACGGGTATTCCCTGTAGGAAGGCTGGATAGAAACACTACCGGACTTTTGCTTTTCACCAATGACGGTGAACTTGCAGCCAAGCTCTCTCATCCTTCGAATCAGGTCAAAAAGATCTATCAGGTGACATTGGACAAGCCTATTTCTAAGAATGATGAGGAAGCAGTTTTGGCTGGTTTGGTATTAGAGGATGGACCTGTAGAAGTAGATGACATGCAGGTTTTGTCCAAAGACAGAACCATCCTAGGGCTAGAAATACATGCCGGAAGAAACAGGATCGTAAGGAGAATTTTTGCCCATTTGGGATATGAAGTGGTGAATCTGGATAGAGTCGTATATGCCGGCTTAGATAAGAAAGATTTGCCGAGAGGAAGGTTTAGATTTCTTTCCGAAAAAGAAGTCATCAGACTGAAATACTTCTAAAAAAATAAAGGCCGACGTATTACAACGTCGGCCTCATTTTTGGTATGACATTTATTAATTAGTAGCTAGCAATTTCGAAAATCCATCACTTGAAGTGACGAAAAACTCAACTCTGGATCCAGGGATTTTCTGATTGAACACATAGATTTTTTCAAATCCTTTAGAATTGCTGATGTTTTCCACGTGTACCAGTTTGTCATTTTCATAAATCGTAACAGAAAGATCACTGGCAAGAAGTGCGTTGACCAACAGCTTGTATTTATTGGCTTCAACTCTATCCACTTTAGAGTATACTACTGGAGTTTGGACTTCAGTTTTGATTTCAAGCTCTACCTGATCCAAAATTTCTTTACCGTTGCTTACTTCTACAGTGTATTTAGCAGGAGCTAGTTTGGAAAAATCATAATATTTCGCAAATGCTTCCTTAGCAAATATCCTGTCTCTTTGAACCAATACATGGTTTTCATCAAAGATCTTAACGGTCACCGCACCCTCTGGTACCTGTCCGAAGAGCAATTGGACTTTTTTATCCTCTAATTTTCTTAGAGAAACCGATGATTTTTCCGGGTTCGCAGTTCCGGTAACTTCTGCAAAGGCACTTACACTAAAGGCCAAAGCAACGAACATGGATAATACTACATTTTTCATGATAGTTAAAATTAGTTGGTTTGAGATGTCTGATTTTAATGCTGCTTCCGATCAGAAGCTTCGTACTGCCTCGGCCGGTGACCCGGCTATGTATCGGTGAGGCTGGTTATGTTGGGGGTGGAAGTCTAGACTTCGATACAAACATAAAACGCATTTTTATTTTTTGCAAATTTTTCAATAAAAATTATGTTTGAATGCATTTTTGGCAATCAGAAAAATGTTTTGTTATAAATTTGATAATTGTATAAAATTTGTCCGCAAACGTTTCCGCGAAAAAGCAGATGAAAAATTATCCATAGGAAACAGAATTTAATTTTGTTAAAAAAATTTTTCAGAGGGATAAAAAAAGGATCATCTGTAAATCAAAAAATCATCTAATAAAAATAAAGGCGGAGCCAATTTGGCTCCGCCTGGAAATCTTGGCTATTGAATAGTTTTTATTTTCCAATACTCTTGCCTGCATCAGCAAGCGTTTTTGCATCGAATTTCCCCAGCAGTTCGACAACCATCAAGTCTCCTGATTTATCATTCAAAAGCACCACTACATCACTGATACTTTTGTTTCCTTTAGTATATACTAAGATATTGTTGCTTTTGTCAGAAGTCTCAATGAGCAGATCGTAATTTTCACGTTCCAGGGATTTTGTCAGACTTTTGTAGTCTGCATTTCCGGCATTGAGTTTTTGGGGAACTTTGAACAGCTTGACACGGTCCAGGGTCTTGACAAGACTCTCGGTTTGTGATTTATCCATTTTTACATTAAAGCCTTCTGCAAAGTTGAGAAAATTGCCTCCCAAATCCATATGGAAAAAATCCTGGGAGCTTTTATGCTTTTGATAAAGAGCCTCCACACCTTTGCTTTGGCTAAAAGCAGGTAGAAATAGCAATGCAAGCAAGATAGTTAAAATCAGATTTTTCATAATACAGTGGTTTAAAATAATGAATTGGTTATTTTTTCTTTTGTCCATTTTGATATTCTTTCATACCTGGAATGGTGGTTTTATCCGCCAGGATATTCAAGTCCTGATAGGTGAAGTTGCCCAGCATACTCAGAAGCGTGAAGCCTTCGTTAGATCCGGTTAGCATCAACAGCTCCTTAACTCTTCCTCCTTCCTCTCTTACCATGAATTTGATATCTGATCCTTTTTCATGAACATCCATCAGGTCTTCATATTTGTTGCGGTTTAGTGTTCCCATGGCTTCTTGGAACATCTGCTTGCCATTGACTTTGTCTGCACTTAGGATGCGGATGCCCCTTACTTTTTGTATCAGCTCGCCAAGGTCTTTTTCGTCTTGACTGCTTCCTCCTTCCGCTGAAGACCTTAGGAAACCTCCTGCCATCTGCATCATCTTAGGGCTGATGTATACCCTGGAGAACCTGTCATCTTCCATATATTTGGAGAAAAACTTGGCAATGGCATCATCTTGTGCCTGTGCACCTGTCACCAACAGGAAAAGGATAAATGTCTTGATGTACTTCTTCATGATAAGTTTATTTTTCTTGTGTGAAAATCTGTATTGGTGTATTCAAATGCCTGAAGTCTTCAATTGCCTGAAGCTGGGAATTGCCTTTCTGCATGTTGGACTGTATGAGCACAAATGCCTGCATGACCTGCTCATAAGCTTTTCTCTCTTCCAGTTTCTGCCAGTAGCTGTACCAAACCGAACCGGCAATTAGGAACAGCAGTAGCATCGCAGCTATTTTGTCCCATGACTGAAACCAGAATTTTTTCGGTTCCGGAACTTGAACACGCTCCGCCTCCATTCCTGCCACTTGGCTGATACCGAGGAAAAATGCCTTTTCAGCTTCATATCCCTTCACTGTAGGAAGGATTTGCTTCAATTCTTTTTCTTCCTCAAGGGTAGTCTCTCCGTTCCAGTATTTTTCTATTAATTCTGCTACTCTACTTTCCATTGCTTTGAGATTAGGTGTTCCCTCAGTGCTTTTCGCGCTCGGAATAAATTTACTTTGACTTGATCCAGGGAAATTTCTAGGTATGCAGAAATTTCTTCGTAGGTAAGCCCTTCAACTTCTCGTAAATGAAATACTTCCTGCTGCTTTTCAGGTAGCATATCCATAAATTTGAATACCAGATGAACTTGGGCACTATTGTCTGTCACATCATCCTGCTCATGCACCATCTCCTGAACTGTAAGCGGCTCAAACCTCCTACTCTTCCTGAAATGCTGCAGACTTTCATTTTTTAGACTTCTGACCATCCATCCTGTTGGATTCTCCATTTCCTGAAGCTCCTGCCTCTTTGACCAGGCTTTTTCAAAGACCGCTTGGAGCATGTCCTGGGCAACATCCCTGTCCTTGACCCAGAGATAGGCTATCCTGTATAGCTTGTTTTTTAGTGGCCAGATATATGACTCAAAGTAGGTCTTCATTCAGGTAGATAATGCAGGTCAGATTCGAATGTTACAAAGTATTTAAAAATTTTTGGCTACCTGTAGAAAAAAACTCCCCGAAGATTAGACTCAATTTAAATTGAAGCTAAAAATAGTATGCATGCCTACTATTTATTATTTTGGCATATCCAAAAACATCGTGCAAAAAATATGATTATGCTTATATTACTCAACCGGACAAAAAAAAACCTGATCCAGTATCTGAATCAGGCTTGTGGTGATGAGTGGACTCGAACCACCGACTCACGGATTTTCAGTCCGATGCTCTACCAACTGAGCTACATCACCTCCTTGTAAAGTGATGCAAAGGTAGGCAAATGTTGTTTTCTGCCAAATCATTTAAGTAAAAAATTGAATGAAAATTCAACCAAAAATTTTAATCATTTCAATATGAGTATTTTATCTAGAATAATTTTTCTGTTAATCTTCGCAGTGGCGGGTTACTTTCTCTATAAGCGGATCAGCTTCCTGAGAAAAGCTATCTTATTAGGCAAAGAAGTTGACCGTAGCGACAATCCCGCCGAAAGGTGGAAAATCATGGGCTTAGTTGCCTTAGGCCAAAAAAAGATGTTCAAACGCATCATTCCTGCACTACTTCACTTGTGTTTGTATGTAGGCTTTTTGATCATCAACATTGAAGTACTGGAGTTTGTCATCGATGGACTTTCTGGAGAGCACCGCTTCTTTGCGCCTTTCACTGGCACTTGGTACGCTGTAGCGCTCAATATTTTTGAATTTCTGGCCGCTGCTTCCCTCATCGCTTCTGTTATTTTTCTGATCAGAAGAAATGTAATCAGAATCAAAAGGTTTACCGCAAGAGAACTGAAAGGCTGGCCTGGTTTGGATGCAAACTTGATTTTATTGGCAGAAATTACCCTAATGATAGCCATTTTAGTGATGAATGCCACTGATCAGGCACTTGCCGACATGGGTTATGCCCATTATGTGCAAATAGAAGGTTTGTGGATCAGCAGCATGATCAAGCCGTTATTTGTAGATATGGGTGCTTCTACCTTGTTTATCATTGAAAGGGTAGCGTGGTGGTTCCACATTATTGGCATCTTAGGATTTGCCATTTATGTGACCTACTCGAAGCATCTCCATATCTTTTTGGCTTTCCCAAACACCTATTATTCCAAGCTGAAGCCTAAAGGAGAAATGGAAAACATGGCTGCTGTCACCAATGAGGTCAACATGATGCTAGGTCTCCCGACAGCAGAGACAGGGGGCGCTGCAGCAGAAGTAGGTAGATTTGGTGCAAAAGATGTGAATGACCTTAACTGGGTCAACATACTCAATGCCTTCTCCTGCACCGAATGTGGAAGGTGTACCGACCAATGTCCCGCCAATATGACAGGCAAGCTGCTCTCTCCTAGAAAGATCATGATGGATACAAGAGACAGGGCTGAAGAGGTAGCCAAAAGCATAGAAAATGGCGGCAAGGGTCTAGAAGACGGTAAGTCACTCTTAAATGATTACATCACTAAAGAAGAAATCAATGCCTGTACCAGTTGCAATGCCTGTGTAGAAGCATGCCCTGTCAATATTGATCCCCTATCTATCATTCTAGAACTGCGCCGCTATGTGGCAATGGAAGAAAGCGGATCCCCGCAGCAGTGGAATGCCATGTTCCAAAATATAGAGACAAGCTTCTCCCCTTGGAAGTTTTCTCCTTCTGATCGCTTCAATTGGGCAGATCAACTGAAGGAAGATAATTCCTGAGCTATCCATTTATTTTCCAACTTAGATTCAACAACAATGTCAACATATAAAGTACCAACAATGGCCACTTTGGCCGCCTCCGGAGAAAGTCCTGAAATCTTGTTTTGGGTTGGCTGTGCCGGCTCATTTGATGACCGATATAAAGCTGTCACGCAAGCATTCGTCAAGATCCTGAATAAAGTAGGGGTAAATTTTGCAGTTTTGGGTGAAGAAGAAACCTGTACCGGGGATCCTGCGAGAAGGGCCGGCAATGAGTTTCTGTTCCAGATGCAGGCTGTGAGCAACATTCAAGTGCTCAATGGATATGGTATCAAAAAGGTAGTAACAGCCTGTCCACATTGCTTCAATACCATTAAAAATGAATATCCCCAACTTGGCGGCAACTATGAAGTCCTTCACCACTCAGAATTTTTACAGCAGCTGATCAACGCGGGAAAAATTGTACTCAAAGAAGGTGGGTCTTTTAAGGGAAAAAAAATCACCTTTCATGATTCATGTTACCTAGGCAGAGCCAATGATGTCTATGAAGCACCCAGAGACGTCATCAAAGCTTTGGATGTGGAACTCGTAGAGATGAAACGCTGCAAGACAAAAGGGCTATGTTGCGGGGCTGGAGGAGCACAGATGTTTAAGGAACCTGAAAAAGGACATAAAGATGTCAATATCGAAAGAACAGAAGAGGCATTGGCAACAGGAGCCTCCACTATCGCTGTAGGCTGTCCTTTCTGCCTCACCATGATCGCGGATGGTGTCAAAAACAAAGAGAAAGAACATGATGTTAACGTCCTAGATCTAGCAGAAATGCTTGCCAAAGATATGGGGCTGTAAGAAATGGCCCTACCTTCAAAATTTTATACCCTTTTGCAACTATCTTTCGTTAGGTTTTAAAAAATGTTTCCATTAAACCTTACCTCATAAAAACTTCATGTACATACCTTTTGATCATTTGCCGGGACATGCCAGAATTTGGGTGTATCAGGCAGACAGGAAACTGAATTCACTTGAACTGGAAATAGTTAAAAAACAACTGCTTCAATTCTGCGAGTCGTGGAATACACATGGAGCGGGAATGCCAACTTCATTTGACATCCGCTTTGATCAGGTGATCATTCTAGCTGTAGATGAAAGCCAATTGGGTACAAGTGGCTGTTCTATTGATTCATCCGTCAGGATTTTAAAAAATTTAGAACAACAGCTACAAATCAACTTGCTCGATCAAGGAAAGGTCTCACACCTGTTGACTGATCATGATATTGAAGTCAGTCCCCTTTTAGCAGTCAAGAAAAAAGTCTCCGCAGGAGAAATCAATCCTTCAAGTACTGTTTTAAATCCTATTGTATCCAAGAAATCAGATCTGGAAAACAATTGGCTGATACAGGCGAAAGAAAGTTGGCTCAACAAATATTTTGCTAATTAATTATTAGATTGTCCTATATTTAAAAAAGCCATACGATTTACATCCACATGAAGCGAAGTGCTGTATTTCTGTTTTCTCTGTTTCTGATTTTTAGCGCTTGCACCAGTCTATACCAGAAAGGGCAAAAACAGTTTCAATCCGGTGAATACCAATTTGCCATTGCTACTTTTTCAAAGGTATTGGAAAATGATCCTGACAATAAGGAAGCAAATTTCTATTTGGCCGAAAGCTATAGACTCAGCAATAGGATTGAGAATTCTGCTGCATATTATGAAAAACTAGCAGCAGAGGAAGCTTCTTTTGAAAATTACTACCGGTTAGGCCAAAGTCTCAAAAGCCAAGGAAATTACGAAGAAGCAGAAGCCGCTTTTACCAAAGCCAAAGAACAGACCTTAGATGACAACAACCAAAGACTGCTCAATGCTGAACTTTCCAGCCTGAAGGCGATTGCAGCCATTCAGAATTACTGGCCTTATGTACAGGTAGAAAATTATCAATTACTGAATAGCCGTGGAATTGATTATGCCCCTGTAGTCAGTGAGGGTTTTTTGTATTTTACAAGCTCAAGGCAGTCATCAGCACTTTATCCTGCCACAGGAATGCCTTACACCAAGCTATTTCGTGCCCGTGCTGAAGGAATCAAAGTAGATGTACAAAACATTCAGGCGCTGCCGGAATTCAGAAATGAAGAAGGCCTAAACCAAGGAGCTATTGCTATTAGCCCTGATGGAAATACCATGATCTATGCACGTGGCAATTCCACTTCAGCCAAAGACCTCCCTGATGTCGCCTTATTTGCCTCCTATTTCAGAGGCGGTGGATTCACACAGCCAATCTGGATGCCTGTCAATGAAGATGAGTTTCATTTCAATTCTACACCTGCCTTTAGTCCAGATGGCAATGAACTGTATTTCACATCCAACAGACCGGGGGGATCAGGTGGACTTGATCTGTATAAGGCAACAAAAATGGCCAATGGAGACTTCGGGAATGCGATCAACTTAGGTCCTCAAATCAATACCCATGGCAATGAAATGTTCCCATACGTGGCTCCTGATGGCAAATTGTTTTTTGCTTCTGATGGACATCCAGGTTTCGGGAAGCTTGACCTTTTTGTAGCAGAGCGGACTGACAAAGGGTATGAAGTCAAAAATCTCGGTCCTGCCATCAATTCGATTGCTGATGATTTTGGACTTGCATTCAGCAAATATCCAACAGAAGGATTTTTGAGTTCCAACAGAGCCGGCGGGGTGGGCGATGATGATATTTATTATTTTGAGGACAAGACGCCGAAACCAAAAATTGTCAATGTCATGCTGAACGTCACCACCAAAGAACGTAAAGATGACGGTACTGAAGTGACCTTGCCTCAAACCCGTGTGGTTTTGTATGATTCTCTCAACAAGAATGCAGGTGGAGACTTTTCCAATACCAATGGCAGAGTAAGGTTCACCCTTGCACCTGAAGCAAATTTCTCCATCATTGCCTCCAAAACAGGCTATTTCTCACAGAGCATTACCTACACTACAAAAGGCAAAACACCTAGACCAGAAACGCTTGTTCAGGATGTGACCAACATCACCCTTGATACGACCATCGTATTGGAGCCATTGATTCTGGAAAGGGCTATTGTGCTAGAGAATATCTACTATGACCTGGATAAAGCGGATATCCGACCTGATGCAGCTGTAGAGCTGGATAAGCTGGTAAAAATCCTGAAAGACAATCCTAGTATCCGGATAGAACTGAGCTCACATACAGATGCCAGAGCTACTGATGCCTACAACGACCGGCTTTCCCAGCGAAGGGCTGAATCCGCTGTAGCCTATCTTGTATCCCAAGGCATCGCAGCTGATAGACTCGTCGCCAGAGGTTATGGCAAGCGTCAGCTGATCATACCTAATGCACAGACAGAAGAAGAACATCAGGTCAACAGACGTACTGAGTTTAAAGTCATTGAGATCAAAGACTAAAAAAAAGGCCTCAGATTGTTAATCTGAGGCCTTTTGCTTTGCATGAGGAACCTATTATTTCCTCAATCTACTCCAAACCCGTGTAGTGAATCCTGGTCGGTCTTCCATCACATTTACATCATCCTCACTTACCCTTTTCACACTTTCAATGGTATAAAAAGCCTTGTCATTAAACTCTTTGACTTTTTGGATGTATTCCTGTAGGTCTTCTCTTTTCATAACCGTAAACAAAAGATTCACCTTTCCAAAACGACCCTCAGCCCCAACACTTGTAAACCTAAAATTTCTGGTTTTCATATATTCGATCAACTCCGGCATCGGTGTAGGGGTTATAACCCGGACCAAAACTCTTCCGAAAGCCAATTTTTCTTCAATACTCATTCCGACAAATGTGCCCATCGCAAAACCACCTGCATAGGCAAAATAGGACATAGGATTATTGATGTTCTGGAAAATCTGACCTATCGCCAATAACCAGATCATGGCTTCAAAAAAACCTAGCAATGGCGCTATCTTCTTCTTGCCATTAAGCATGAACATGATTCGCAATGTATTGATCGACACATCAGAAACCCTCGCCATAAAAATCAGCAGAGGCATGATGAGGTAATTGAAAACTTCTTTGCTGATGCCCAAAGACATAAAATAATCTTGCATGATATTCCTGGTCTGTTTGATGCAAAGTTAAAGCCTTGGCTTTGATCTCACAGGATAATCTGCTTTAATATGCCTTTCAACTTTTTTAAATACTCCACGCTGCTCAAATTTTACGGTCTTTGGCAGCATAAATGCCAAAAAAGATAAACAAGACAGAGCATGTCAACATCAAATAGATCAGAATATTCCAATTGTGAAATAGATCAAAAGCAACTCCAAACAACAATGGTCCCAATGCGGCAAGATAATATCCAGTGGATTGCACCATACCAGATAGGGAGGCTGTTGTTTTTTCCTCCTTGGTCCTCAAGCCTATTAGGGTGTAAGCCAATGACACACTGGATCCCAATCCTAGACCTACTAGGGTAAGTCCGATGTAGTTGACCAGCAAATTGTGTGAGAAAAGACTTGAAAATCCTAAGAGATACATCCCACCCAGTACCCAAATCAAAGGCACCTGATCTTTAAATTTCACTGCAATGATAGGTGCAAAAAATGATCCACTCAAGCCAATGATCTGCATCAATGAAACCAACACACCTGCTTCCACAGGCGTCAAGCCTCTATCGATCATCATGTCAGGTAGCCAAGAAATCAAGGTAAAAAACAATAGGGATTGTGCACCCATAAACATGCTGACCTGCCAGGCCAATCTGGATTTCCAGACATTGACAGCCATACCTGTAAAATTAGACTTGGCTGCCTTAGGAATATTCCAAATTTGTGGAAGCCAAATCCCAATCCCCAATGCCAATAACAAAACCCAAGAAAACAACGATCCTTTCCACCCTAATCCAAGATCCAAAGCCAAAGGAGCTGAAACCCCAGAAGCTACCGCAGCAAACATAGTCATTCCTGTAGTATACAAAGCTGTCACCAACCCTATTTTGTGGGGGATCCTGTTTTTGATCAAAGGAATGAGCAAAACATTGCAGATGACAATGCCTATACCTGTCAATCCAGTACCTAGAAACAGCCAGAACGTACCCCCAGACACCCGGATCACTGTTCCTGCCAACACCAATATCAATCCAAATAAAATAGCTTGAGTATTACCCAGGCGTTTGCCAATGGCTGCAGAAAAGAGTGAAAAAGTCGCAAAAGTCAGCAGCGGAAGGGTCGTTAGAAAACCTGCCCAACCATTTGAGAGGCCTAGGCCTGATCTGATCAACGGGATCAAAGGACCTACCGCTGTTATTGAAGGTCGGAGGTTGAAGGCAACCAATAAGATACCTACAATCAAAAACCACTGTTTTTGATGAAATGCCTGGTGCTGGTTCATGAAGGGAATATGAACAATATGGTTTGGTTAAAAACGAGATTAGGTATTGTTTTCCACCAGGTCTTTTACACATTCCACCCAAGTATCATGAGAGTTCAAGCTTGGAACAAGATCCCAGCGTTCTCCTCCTAGTTCCTCGAATTGCTCCATATATTCCTGTCCTACCTCCACAGTGGTCTCCAAGCAGTCTGCGACAAATGCCGGTGAAAATACGAGTACTTTTTTTACTCCTTTGGCTGCAAGTTCTTTGATAACATCTTCAGTATACGGCTTGATCCATGGATCTTTGCCTAATCTTGATTGGAAGCAAGTCAGCACTTTATCCTCTGGCAGACCTAGCTTGTCTGCCACCAATCTTGTAGTATGGAAGCATTGTCCCCTATAGCAGAACTGGTTCTTTTTATTATAGTTGCCGCAGCACTTGTCACTCAGTTGGCAATAATTATCGACCGAGCCTTTTTTGATCTGTCTCTCAGGGATTCCATGATAGGAAAAGAGATACATGTCATAGCTGTTTTTATCCATGAGCTCCTGACCAAGTTCTGCCCATGCCTGAAGAAATAGCGGATGCTCAATGAAATTGCTGATAAAAGAGATATTCGGGACAATTTGCCAAGTTCGGACTATTTCCATCACCCTATCGATGACCGACCCGTTGGTGGCAGATGCATATTGAGGGAATAAAGGCAGGACAATAATTTTGCTGACATTAGCGGAGCGAAGCCTGTCCAACCCTTGCTCAAGGGATGGAGTTTGATAGCGCATGGCAATTTCCACTACATATTTGTTTGGATCCAGCTTCTGAATAAGCTTCGCTTTAAGATCCTCAGTATGAAAAAGTAGCGGTGACCCTCTATCTGTCCACAATTTACGGTATTCATGTGCAGATTTAGGTGACCTAAAAGGGGCAATAATCAGATTAACCAAAGCCCATCTGGGCAAAGCTGGTATATCGATCACACGTCCATCCATCAAAAATTCCCTGAGGTATTTTCTGACATCACCTGTAGCAGTGCTGTCTGGCGTTCCCAGATTGACCAGCAATACCCCTACTTTGGTTTTCAATTTATTTATCATAGTCATGTATTATGGAAGCATCCTTCCAAGGAAAACCAAAAATACTAGCTTTGGTTAGAAACCATGACATAATTCAAAAGTAAAGCACAAAAAAAGCAGGTTGTTCACCTGCTTTCTAATTTCTATCTGATGATTAATTGTCAATTTTTTTGGCAATCATTTCATCTACTTTGGATTTGACTTTTTCACTTTGGTTGTAAGCCATATACATTTCCTGAAATTTTTCTTCGGAAAGTTCGCTACTTGAAATGGCCTCAACCACTTTTGTGTTCATTTCCTGTTGAGCCTCAATGACCTGTTGTCCAGCCTCATTGAATTTGGCTATTTCGTTCTCATCTCCCGATACTTCTCTGAGTTTACCTGCTTGTTGAGCTTGGGCTAACTCTTGAAACCTTTCGACTTTTAATCCAGCACCTTCTATGGCCCTAATCATTTTCATCTGACTTTCTTCCTGAAGGGGAAGCAAAGTGACATTTACATTGACGAATTCTTCATATTCTTCATCTGTAAAATCGTCACTCACCTGCATCTGCTGCTGAGGCAAACCTTGTTGGGCAAAGGTTGGTAAAACCATAACCATGGCACACAAGATGCCTATTGCCTTAATTAAATTTTTTATCTTCATGATTCTATTGTGTTGTATTTCTAGCAGAACTATCAAATACCCCACCAATAAAACAATATGACTGGATTTTTTAACTTTTCTTAAAATTTTAAAACCTTGATGCTAATTCAAAGGCTTTGGAGGATCTAGTTTTAAAGCCCATTTCATTAAAGGTCCACTTGTCATACTAGTCACCAGCGCCATGATAACCAAAGCCACAAATAGTTTTTCATTGATCAAACCTGCTTCTAGAGCAATCAGTCCAAGGATTATTTCCATTGCCCCTCTCGCATTCATCCCAAATCCTACTGCAAGTGACTCCCGCTTGTCAAAACCTCCTCTAAATGCACCAAATCCACTTCCAATGATTTTCCCTGCAAAGGAAATGATGATGATAACTAAAGTTAACATCAGGTCAAAGTTGGTAAAGAAATTGATTTTGAGCCCAATTGACACAAAGAATAGAGGTGCAAAGATGTTATTGATAAATTGATGTACTATCTCTTTGGCACGCTCAGACATATGTTCAGAATCTCCTAGGGCTACCCCTAAAAGAAACGCACCAAAGATTGCATGTATACCCAGCCACTCGGTAAATGCCGCTGCCAAAAAACAAAATGCCATAGAGAGAGACAAAACCCCTCCTGGCCAAGCCAGTTTTTTATTGATCCACGGAAGGACTTTGTTGATGATCCCTTTCCCAATGGTCAGCATGAAAAAAGTAAACAGCAGGGTAATCCCTACCGTCTGCAATAGTGATAAGGAACTGCTTTTACCCATAAAAGAAAGAATAACAGAAAAAATCAACCAGCCAATGATATCATTTACCATGGCAGAAGCCACAATCAACATCCCCATTTTTGTCTTGAACAGATCCATATCCATCAGTATCCGGACTACAACCGGAAGTGCTGTAATGGACATTGCTGTCCCCATAAAAAGGGAAAACAACAACTTGTCCCCCTCTGCCAAGCCGAAAAAGGAGGAGAAATAATAAGGGAATATAAAGCCTAGGATAAAGGGTATAACCAACCCTAGAAAGCTAATATTGAGTGCTGATTTCCCTTGGGACCAAACCAGGTGCAACTCGACTTCTAGTCCTGCAATGAAAAGCAAAAGCACTACGGCTATTTGTACAAATCCATCCAAAGCCAGATTTGCACTTGGATTGCTTACAAAAAGAAACTCGAAAAATCCTGGAGAAAACGTACCCAGGATAGTAGGACCTAGAATAATACCCGCAAACAGTTCGCCAACTACGGCTGGCTGTTTGAACTTTCTGGCGATTTCGGCAAATGCTCTCGCCAGCAGCAGCATTGCCGCCAACTGAAGAAACAGGTTTACTACATCTTGATGTGAAAGATTCTCCATGTATTAAACGTGTTTTTTAATGATCAAAAGGTTACAAGGCAGGTCACTCAAGATGTCCTCTAAGTCGTGGGGAAACAACCTGTCTATAAAGCCCAGCTTACCTTCATCCCCAACTATAAGGAGATCGGCTTTGATATCTTCTGCAAATTTCGCCAACTCAGCAGCCCATTTCCCACAGGTAATCTTAATACTCACTTTTAGCTCACCTTTGTCCAATGTCTTCAATATCCGCTCCACATAAGCCACCTCCTCAGCCACTAAACGCCTTCTTACAGAAGACACTTCTCCTTCTGGGCCTTCACCCGCAGTAGCCATTTGGGTGCCGTACATTTTGATTTCGTTGACAATAAAAACTTGTTTGGCTTTGTCTACTTTACACCAGTCCAACCCCATTTGGATAACATGGGGAGTATGTTCTTGCTGCGTACCATTGATGACGACCTTATCAAATGAGGTGGGATCAGTCAGTGGCTCCACAAGGGTCAGGACAGAACAAGAGGACTTCCGGATAATTTTTCTGGCTATGGAACCCATATAATACTTGAAGAAGCCCTCAGTTTTAAGTGCTCCAGTCACTATCAAATCTACCTCAAGTGCTTTACAGGTTTGGACAATCTTTTTGGCTGGATTTCCTTCTTCCCACACTATGGTTGTTTTGTCCAGGTCAACTTCATGTTTTGCCAGCATTTCCTCTAACTTCTGCTCCAAATCAGGGTTTTTCTCCCCGACATGGATCAATACCAATTCAGATTGGAAAAGGTCTTTGAGTCTTTTGGCTTCACAGATCAACGCCTCCATTCTGGGCGAAAAAGCTATGGCAAGTGCTATTTTAGAAAACATGGCTGAAGTGTCTAAGGCTGTAAAATACCATTTTTTTTGGGACCCCGACAGAAAAATTATACTTGATATGTTTTCCACAGGAAACGGTGTTCCGTTTATCCATGCCAAAAACCTCTTACATGCCGCCCTATTCTAGTAAAGCAAAGCATCTTTATCAGGATCATATTTTTTAGTAAACTAGCCTCTTCAAACACCCATCTTGGGAAGCTTGAGGTTTCACTTGATCTTTTATCAGTTAAAATTTATGAAGAAAATCTATTTATCCATGGCTTTGGGATTGGGAATGCTTTATCTGGCACCTCAGACTTCAAAAGCACAGGGGGACTATCCCAATCTCTCCCAGATTTCCCAAAGGCTTCAAGCCATTTCAGGAAGCGGCAGCCCCGCAAAACTCACCTCACTCACCAAAACCGAAGGAGGAAAAGATATTTGGGTACTTAAAGTCGGCAGAGGTGACTTGGACAACAAACCGGGTATCGCTGTAGTGGGCGGCGTAGAGGGCTATCACGTACTAAGTGTAGAACTTGCCTTACAGTTTGCCGAAAAACTTGTCCGAAATCATGCTGATGCATTGGACAGAAACACCTACTACATTTTCCCAAACATGTCTCCTGATGCCTATGAGCAGTATCATGCAGGGCTTAAGTACGAAAGAAGAGGTAATGCCATACAAGTTGATCATGATCGAGATGGTCAGGTCAGTGAAGACGGATACGAAGATTTGAATAAGGACAACCTCATCACCATGATGCGGATCGAAAGTCCTATGGGGGAATACGTAGCGCATGAAAAAGATGCCCGGGTGATGGTCAAAGCTGACCGGTCCAAAGCTGAAAAAGGCACTTACTTGCTCATGCCAGAAAGCCGTGATAAAGACAAAGACGGAAAATTCGCAGAAGACCTCAGCGAAGGGATCGCTTTTAATAAAAGTCTGACATACAAGTTTCCCATCTTCCAGCCTTTAGCTGGAGATTATGCCGTATCTCAAAAAGAAAGCAGGGCAATGCTTGATTATCTATTCAACCAGTGGAATATTTTTGCCTTTGTCACATTCGGTCCAGCCAACAACCTTTCTGCTCCTTTAAAATACAATGCTGCAGAGGCCAAAAAAAGAGTAATCACTTCAATGCTAGAAAAAGATGTCGCCATCAACAGCATGGTGTCAGGAATTTACAATCAGACAATAACGGCAAAAGCCCATAATCAAAACAATCAAGGTACTGATGGCGACTTCTTCCAGTGGGCATACTTCCACTTTGGTAGACTAAGCTTCAGCACTCCGGGCTGGTGGGTACCTGAGTTTAAAGGAGAAGACAGCAAAGCTGACAGCAACCCGGAGGCAAATTTTCTTGCTTGGGCAGAAAGCCAAAATCTAAACAATGTATTTGTGCCATGGACACCTGTCACTCATCCTGATTTCCCAGGCCAAAAAGTTGAAGTTGGAGGCATCAGACCCTTTGTCATGCACAATCCCCCTTTCAGCATGGTCTCCGACATTGCAGAAGAGCATACAGCTTTCATCTTGAAAATCGGTGAACTGAGTCCAAAACTCGAGTTCCATAATGTCCAAACGGAAAAATTGGGCAACGGTCTTACCCGCATCACTGCTGACCTCTACAACAACTCCGCTCTTCCTACCCATTCTGAAATGGGAGAAAAATCAAGATGGTTGAGAAAAATCAGGGTAGATATAGCTAGAGACAGCAAAGACATCATATCAGGAGATAAAATCAAACTGATGGATAAACTTGGAGCTTTTGAAAAAACCACTTTAAGCTGGATTGTAAAAGGTAGCGGCAGCGTGGATATCAAAGCGGGAGCAGCACATACCGGATTTGCAACGCTCAATGTCAAACTCTAAACCGACAGCAAATATGAAATTTACTAACTGGATATATACAGCAGCATTAGGTGTCGCATTAGGCCTCACCTCTATTCATGAGTCCTCTGCCCAAGAAAGATATTTCAGGGCAATAGGAACCCCTCATAACCCAAAAGTCCAAGTATCTTGGAATAGGTATCATACCAACCTGGCTTTGGAAGAAATCATGCGGGACATGGTCAAAAAACATCCAAACCTTGTCAAATTGGAAAGCATAGGGAAATCCTACCAAGGTAACGACATTTGGGTACTTACCATCACTGATTTTAAATCAGGAAAAGCTGAAGAAAAACCGGCAATGTGGATTGACGGCAACATCCATTCCAATGAAATTCAGGGAACCGAATTCACCTTATACACTGCTTGGTATTTGACAGAAATGTATGGGGATTTAGAATTTATTACCCAGTTGCTCAAAGATAAGACCTTCTATATTGCGCCAACCATTAACCCTGATGCGCATGATTTCTTTATCAAGGAAGCCAACAACCAAAATTCTCCTAGATCAGGCATGATGATCCTCGACAATGATGGGGATGGAGAAGCAGGTGAAGACCCTTTTGATGATTTGAACAAGGATGGACACATCACCATGATGATCCGCAAATCACCTACAGGAAGATATATCAAAGACCAACTTGATCCAAGAAAACTGGTTATGGTAGGTCCTGATCAAAAAGGAGAATACGAAATGCTCGGCTATGAAGGCATAGACAGAGATGGTGATGGTGAAGTCAATGATGACGGTATTGGATACTATGATCCAAACAGAGACTGGGCATGGAACTGGCAGCCTGATTATGTACAGCGGGGCGCCTTAAGGTATCCTTTCAGTGTTCCTGAAAACAGGGCCGTATTTGAATTTGTCATGAAGCATCCCAACATAGCAGGAGCTCAAAGCTACCACAACTACGGTGGTATGATCCTACGTGGCCCAGGTGCAGAGGAAGATCTTGGCACCTATAATGCTTCTGATATCCGGATCTATGATGCTATTGCCAAAAAAGGTGAGGAATTTATGCCAGGTTATAAATATCTAGTTGTTTACAAAGACCTTTATTCCGTATTTGGCGGGCAGCTGGACTGGTTTTATGGAGGTAGAGGCATCTTTACCTACTCTAATGAACTGATGACTTCTTACCTATACATGCATCAGAATGCAGGCAGAGGCAACCAAGACGAGCAACTTAAGGTAGACACCTACCTGACATTCGGTGATGCCTTTGTAAACTGGGAAGAATACAACCATCCTCAATTCGGCACGATCGAAATCGGAGGATTTAAGAAAAATTTCGGCCGACTACATCCTGGTTTCCTGATGGAGCAAGATGCTCACCGTAACTCAGCCTTTACCATTTTACATGCATACCACACACCAAAACTTAGCGTGATGGATGTACAGGAAAAAGACCTGGGTGGCGGATTGAAAGAAATTGTAGCCACCATTTACAATGAAAGGATGATGCCTACCCATTCAAGCCAGGATTTAAAATACAAAATAGAGCGGCCTGATTACATCACGATCAGTGGTGCCAAGGTTGTTGCTGGATTTGTAGTTGACAATCCGGATTTTAACAAATTCACTGAACAAAAAAACAACCCTGAAAAGATTGCTGTGGATAACATCCCTGGTATGGGAGCTGTGAAAGTCAGATGGATTGTGACCGGTGGAAGCAACTACAGCATCACTGTAGATTCAGCTAAAGGTGGAAAAGCAAGCTGGAAAAAGTAATTGCTGATCAATACTTTAATTACAAATGAGAAGTCGAAAGGCTTCTCATTTTTTGTTTAAAACCCTTTCAGCACTTGTAGCATTTCCCTTTTTGTAATGATCCCTCCTTTTCTCCAGAGGATCTTCCCCTTCCTTACCAGCATATAATGTGGGATAGATCGAACACCAAACTGCAGACTAGCCTGAGGATGCTTGTCAATGTTTATTTTATACAAAGACACTTTACCTGCCGAAGCTTCAATGACTTCCTGAAGCACAGGTTCCATCGTCTGACAGGGTCCACACCAATCCGCATAAAAATCTACCAAGATCAAATTTTGGGAATTGAGGACCTCTTCTTTGAGGATATTTTTAGCCATAAATAAAGATACCGCTTAGGTTTTTAAAAATGTAAATTCACATGGGGTTTCCTCAGTTTCGAAAATTGTATTCCAAGTAAATCCAGTCACTTTTCTGTTAAGGTTATTTAACGGATGATAATCAAAAATTAAGAAAAATTAATAATTCGCAGTACCCTCAAAAACAAAAAAAACCTGCCCAAAGGCAGGTTTTGTAATGTATTGCTGATGCTTAATTATCTAGCAGGAGCCTGGGGGATTTGAACACCAAGCTTAGCCAAAACCAATTCAGTAAACTTGTCATCATCTTTGGTATAAAGCAGGATTGGTGCCTGACCAGCTGACTCTGAGAAGATATGGGTATAGTTGTTTTCAGCAGCTACAGCATTGATTGCATTAAAAACCTTCGTCTGCACTGGCTCCAATAACTCCTGAAGTTTTCTCTGATAAGAAACTTGGGCATCTTGCTCATACTTTTGAAGCTCTTGCTGAAGTTTCTGCAATTCTTGTTCTCTCTGACCTCTTGCATCTTCAGTCATAGTCTGGGCAGCTTGTTGGTATGCCTGAACTTTCCTTTGAAAATCCTGCGCTTTAGTTTGGATATTAGTCTGAAGCTGAGACTGATAGTCCTGGATATCAGCACCAATCTGTTCCATTTCAGGCATCAGGTCCATAATCAATTCCACATTGGTATAGCCGATTTTCAGTGTCTGAGCCTCTGCTACAAATCCTACGCAAAGCAAAGCAATTGCGGAAAGGATAACTTTTGCTTTCATCATTTTTGTTTTTATTTAATTTACTAGTTTTCTATTCCTAACTCCTCCAATACAAATTCGGAGTAATCATGTCTTGGGTCTGTATAGATCATCAATGGTCCAGAGGCTTTGTCAAACAGCACTGCAAGCCCATTCCGCTTGCAAACCCGGTCTATCGCATCAAAGATTTTGGACTGCAGCGGCTGAAGCAGTTCTGCTTGTTTCTGGTAGTACTGCCCATTGACACCAAACATCCTGTTGTTGTAGGTTACTGCTTCTTTCTCTTTTTCCTTAATCACAGCCATCCTTTCCTTGTACATCTCTTCTGTCAGCAGTACTTCTTCTGCTTTTAGACTGGAATAAAGCTCCTTTATCCCTTGTTCCAAATTTTGTGCCTCTTTATTCCATTGGGATTTCAAGGCTGCCAGTTCGTCTTGTACGAGTTTGTAATCAGGATGTTTATTAAGCAGGTATTCGGTATCGATATACCCGAATTTTTGTGCCTTTGCCGGTATCAAAATACCAGCTGCTAAGACCATTAGGCACGAAAGTACAAATTTAAATGATCTTTTCATTACTATCTGAATTGTTGGCCAATAGTAAAGTGGAACTGTGGACCGGACCTTCCTCGCTTACCCGGATTCACATCTGAAATGTCATCAAATCCATATCCCCAATCCAGACCCAAGAGTCCAAATGCCGGCATAAAGATCCTGGCACCAAAACCAGCGGATTTTTTCAGGTTATACGGGTTAAATTCAGAATAAGATCCCCAGTTGTTACCTGCTTCCACAAAGCTAAGCAGGAATATGGTAGCTGAAGGGTTGGGAGACACCAAGAATCTCAATTCCATTACGTGTTTGTTATATACAATACCTCCATATGGCATTCCTGGGATTCCTGATTGTCTTTCGAAGGCACCCGGGGTAATTGTCTGGTTTTCATATCCCCTCAAGCCTATGATCTCTTGACCCAAGGCGAAGTTGTTGAAGTTCATCCCGTCACCACCCATTACAAATCTCTCCAATGGAATCATTCCTATCCTACTTCCATATGAACCTAAGAAGCCCATATGTGTCCTACCGCTGATGACCCATTTTGTAGACCCAAATATCGGTGTATAGAAGGTGGCATCAAACATCCATTTATGGTACTCGAGCCACTTGAACCTTTCCTCATCCGGAGATTCTGAGTTGATATTTTCATTCAACGATGAATATGGAGGGGTCAAAGAAGTAGTCAGTGAAATGTTGGAGCCCAACCTAGGGTAAATAGGGTTATCTATGTTATTCCTTGCAATGGTGGTATTAAAGGTAATACTGTTAGATCTTCCTGTTGGATAGCTCAATCCAAAGAAGGTACCATACCTGTCAAAGTCATAAACTTGATAGTTCAAGGTATTGCTGATCATGAAGTAATCATCCGGCCAAGTTACCCGCTTAGAAAGTCCTAAAGTCACACCTGTGATTTTGAATGACCCAAGGAACTGATCAGTTCTTCCACTTTGGAAGTCAAGTCTTCGCTGCACGGAATGGTTAAAGCTTAAACTCAAGGCATTTGGCTTTTTGCCGCCGAACCAAGGTTCGGTAAGAGACATGCTGTAATTTTGGAATTGCTTGCCATTGGCTTGCACTCTCAAAGAAAGTCGCTGTCCGTCACCAACTGGCAATGGCCTCCATTTCTCAAAGTTCCTTATATTTTTGATGGAGAAATTGTTGAACACCAAACCTACTGTTCCCACAAAACCAAAGAAACCTCCCCAGCCACCTGATAGCTCGATCTGGTCATTGGGTCTTTCCTCAAGCTTGAAGGTGATGTCCACCGTAGCATCCTCAAAGTTGGGACGCATATCCGGTTCGATTTTTTCAGGGTCAAAATAACCCAGTTGCGAAAGCTCGCGGATTGTCCTGACCAAAAGGCTTCGGTTGAATTTTTGGCCTGGAAGGATCCTGATTTCACGCATGACCACATGGTCAGAAGTTCTTTCGTTTCCTTGCACCGTTACCGAATTCACAGTTACCTGAGGACCTTCAAAGACCCGCATTTCAATGTCAATGGAATCAGCTACCACCTTTACTTCTACAGGATCTATCTGGAAAAAGAGGTAACCGTTATCTTGGTAAAGCGAACTGACATCATCGCCTTTTTGAGGGTCATAATTCAGACGTTTTTCAAGTTTTTCCTTGTTGTAAACATCACCCTTTTCAATACCAAGACGCTTCAGCAAAACATCGTCAGGATGTAGGTAATTGCCAGTAAAGGTAATGTTTCGATAGTAGTATTTGGTCCCTTCATCAATCACAAGATCGAGGTTGATGGTATTTTCAGAAAACTTGTAAGTAGAATCAGCCACAATTTCGGCATCTCTGAAGCCTTGAGAATTATAATAGCCGATTACTTTTTGTTTGTCTTCTCTATAGTCCTTCGCTACAAATTTTGATGCATTGAAGAAGTTGAGCTTGAAATTCTTGTTGATATAATTTTTGACCTGCTCATCAGTGACAGGATTTCTATAGGCTACAGCTTCAGCAGCTGACTTAGGCGTGGTATTGGTCAATCTTGACGCCAGATCTCTGAAAATATAAAGTCTTGGATGTTCTTTGGTTTTCTTCAGCTTTCCTTTTACTTTTTTATCAGAGATTTCTTCATTTCCAAGTACCCTTATTTCATTGATTTTGACCTTGGATTTCGGATCTATATCAAATCTGATCCTGACACTATTAGGTAAGGTAGTATCTCTTTCCTGAATTACTTTTACTTCTGTATTGAGGAAGCCTTTGTCTACAAAGTATTGTCTGATATTTCTTTGGGAAGTATTGAGTACATCATCCCTGACAACCCTACCACGGATTTTGATTTTTTCGCGCAGCTCACTTTCTTGGGTTTTATTTACCCCCGAAAATACTACTGTACTGAATCTTGGCCTTTCGGTAAGTTCCAATAAAAGGAAGATGTCATCACCTTCTATTTTAGTCACTAAGATTTTGACATCTCCTATAATACCTTGACCCCAAAGTCTTTTAAGCGCTGTAGAGATAGCATCCCCTGGAACAGCTATAGTATCATCTACTCTTAATCCAGAAAGTGAGATGATAGCCACCTCATCCAAGGTAGCCAAGCCCACTGCTTTGATTTCAGCTATTCTGAACTTCTGAGGTTTGGCATAATTTAGTTCCAAAATATCCACCGGCTTAGCAGGTGTATAGCGGCTTTGACCCAGTCGGATCTGTGCCTGTATACTTCCGGCTGAAAGCAGAAGGAAGAGGAAAATGGCAAATCTTTTCATCAATTTTTATGAGTTAATTTGATCACCTGTTTTGCCGAATCTTCTTTCCCTTTTTTGGTAATCGGATATGGCAGCATACAGATGTTCCTTTCTAAAGTCCGGCCACAGCACTTCGGTAAAATAAAGTTCTGAATAAGCCAATTGCCAAAGGAGAAAATTGCTAATGCGTATTTCCCCACTGGTCCTGATCAGGAGTTCCGGATCAGGAAATTCACTTGTATTTAAATGCGCAGCAATTACTTGCTGCGAAATGTCCTTACTGGAAAGTTGTCCTGCTTCTACTTTTTTGACAATCTGTGTTACTGCCTCTTCCAATTCCCATCTTCCGCTATAACTTAGAGCGAGAACCACGTTGAGTCCTGTATTGGCTTGGGTGAGTGATAGCGCTTCTTGAAGTTTAGTTTGGCATCCTTTGGGAAGACTGCTGATGTTGCCAATAGCCCTTAGGCGGATATTGTTCTTCATCATAGTGGGTGTCTCGTCCGCGATGGAATTGACCAGAAGTTCCATTAGGGCATCTATTTCATCTTTTGGTCTGGACCAGTTTTCTGTCGAAAAGGCATAAAGGGTAAGGAACTTCACCCCCAACTCAGCGGCTCCTTCTATGGTGTCCCTAACTGCTGAAAGGGCATTCTTATGTCCAAAAATCCTCATGGCCCCTTTTTTTTGGGCCCATCGCCCATTGCCGTCCATGATTACTGCGATATGTTGGGGAATATTCTTTTTATCTAACAAATCCTTCATTCCGTTCCTGTACGAATGCACTGCGTTTTTTGGAGGTACAAAAATGCTATTTCTTTTCCAATAATCTACCCTAACGCTCAATTAATTAATAAGCATAGCATTTAACTGAACTGAAGCTATAGCTGAGCGTAAGGCCAAAAAAGTAGTACCAGTCCTTGTCACTGTAATTGCCGTAATTGTATCCATGCAGCCGCATAGGGTCATTGGGATCCTGGTACCTTTGAATGTATGGAGTATTGCTGTCAATCTTATCCAAAAGATCCGTGAAGGTAGCTCTGAAGCCAAATTCACCTGCCAAAGTCCACCTATCTGTAAGCCTATACTTGACACCTAAACCAAAGGGAATTACCGGTGTTCCTGTAGTATACCTACCTGCTTGGGGATCTCTTCGAAAGGACTGGCCCTCCCCTGTGAAGTAGGAATAGCCAAGGCCAAAAAAGCCATATGGGGAAAACCTAAATTGTGCCTGTACATGGGTGTAATCCAGAAAATGGTATTCCATTACTGCAGATGCTTCAAAGAGAGTGCCGCTAAAGAAGGCATTTCTGTAGCTCATCACTGCATCTAATGGTCTTACACTATCAGCTGCATTGAGTCTCCCGACTGAAAGCCCCGCTCTTAGTGACCACACATTGTCAAAATTTCGTCTGCCAAACAACGTACCTTGAAGTCCGATCTGACTGGGATCCAATCTTCTGATGATATCCCCGGAATAGGTGGCTACACCCAATCCCCCTCCAAAATCATAACGCTGAGCTTTAACTTCCTGCAAGGACAGCTGTCCAAAGAAAACAAACACAAAGAGAACAATGATTTTTTTGAAGTTGACCTTTTTCAAGACGTTGCAATTTATGAACTACTCAACGATATAAAAACCTCCGTTGGTATTTGCCGGGTTAAATTTTGTTAATCCAATTATGTGTTTTAATGTCCTGACATTTACCTTTTACCCTTGCCCAAGAGTGGTGCTATCAGTTCCTCATGTCAAAGCCCCAATTGAGCTTAAACCGTAATGTATCAAAATAACTATAATTCAAAAACTTGATTAGACGTGCTGTGAAATCAGCTTTTTTCAATTTCAGTTCTACTGTTGCATCAACAGCTGTTGATCTTGAATCCAAAGATATCAGGAATTTTTGTGTTCTCCCTTCAATTTTGAAGGTGATTTCTGATTCATCTGATACTATAATCGGCCTCACATTCAAATTATGTGGACTCACCGGTGTAATGACAAAATTTCTTGCCCCTGGTGCAATCAAAGGGCCTCCACAGCTTAGGGAATAACCAGTAGAACCAGTCGGTGTAGCCACAATAAGCCCATCTGCCCAATAGCTGTTGAGGTACTGCCCGTTGATGTAGGTATGTACTGTGATCATGGATGAGGTGTCACGCTTGTGTATGGTGAACTCATTGAGCCCAAAATTAAGCCCGTCAAAGAGAGGCCTGTCAGCATGGATGCTAACCAAACTTCTGGACTCTATGGTGTAATCTCCCGCAAAGAGCTGCTCAACAGCAAGTGGAATATTCTCTTTGGCCACAGTTGCCAGAAATCCCAACCTTCCCGTATTGATGCCAATGATTGGAATTTGAGCCTTGCCGACCAGACATACTGTATCCAAAAGGGTACCATCACCTCCTACTGAAATGACAGAATCTATCCCTTCAAATCCGTCTTTAGACTTGATTATCTGATGGCCCGAAAGCTCAATTGGCAATTTTTTCAGCGATTTAAAGAAAGGTTCTGTGAAAAAAATCAACGCTCCCCGGTCTTTTAAACTTGAAAGAAGCTCTTGGATGTAAGGGGTAAATTCTTTTTGGATATTGATCCCATGGATGGCAATCTTCATCAAAATGAGGGATTATATGTTTAAGAAGCGTAGGAGATTGTCAATTCTCTCCTGTTCGCCGTTGATGCCGGCTTCTTCTTGATAGTGGTCTATGATTTTGTAGCCAAACCTCTCCAGTGTGGCTTTGATATGTCTGAGTTCCGATTTATCGAGTTTCAAGGTAACTTTGATTTTGCTGTCATCAAGTGGATCGTTGGTAATAAAACTGCTCAGTATTTTTGCATTTTCAGATTCAATAATCCTGGAAATCTCAAACAAACTGTAATCTGTCATATACATGGAAAGGATCAATACAGCCCCCTGAGACTGGATTGAAAGGCTTTCTGCAAAAGCACCGATTGCATCCTCCATGGTGACAACACCCAGATAATTGAGTTCCCGGTCAATCACTGCTACCATGTTGACTTTATACTCAGATGCCACTTTGATCACATCATAAATATGCTTGTCCTGATAAACAAAGCATGCAGGTGACGACAAAGTGATTTCATTGATGCTCAGTTCAGGTTTATTCAGCGTATAGATAAGTTCGTCAGTCACAAAACCCATAAACCTACTTTCGTGAACTACCGGCAAAAGGTTGGTCCGGATTTCTTCCATCCATGACAGGGCCATCTTAGCTTTATCAGAAAGCTTAAGAGGAGGAATAAGATTGTTGATGAATTCGTAGGCCTGCATTTTTTAAAGATATTAAAATGATTTGAATATTAAAACGAGCAGCTTTGGCTACTGGTTTTAATTTACTGAGTGCTAAATGCTTCAGAAGCTTAAAAAGAAGGGCAAATCTGATGCGGAAATGTTTTTTTTAAATATAGATGCGCCCAGTTTTTTAAGATTTCCAAGCCAAATTCACTTAGGTATGCTTCTGGATGGTATTGTATTCCAACTAGTGGCAAAGTCTTGTGCACCATGGCCATGATCTCATTTTCAGCTGTTTGCAGTAAAACCTCAAAGCCAGGAGGCAAATGCTGCAATTCCAAAGAATGATAGCGGGTCACCTTGAAAGTTGAAGGCATATTATCCAATATAGGATGATGGGTATTTTGATACACTTGATGTACCTTTCCATGCACAGGTTTCACACATTTGACAACATTGGCTCCAAAATAAGTCCCCAAAGCCTGATGCCCCAGACATATTCCTAAAATGGGTATTTTATCGTGGTAATGTCCTAAGATTTGCATAAGGTTTCCCGCCTTATTGGGAGTCTCCGGGCCAGGAGAAAGCACTAATCCCTCCCATTGAGAATGGATAAGGTCATTCAAAGGGACATTGTTTCGCACAATATGAAGTTGGACACCTACCTGGGTCAGGTAATCAGCAAGCACATGGGAAAACGAATCAAAATTATCGATCAACAATACCATGAGTAGCTTCTTTTACCAGTTCGCGAACAGTCTCAACTGCATCTTTGGCCACTGGGAAATATGCATCCAGGACCTGCAGCAAAATTGGTGCAATGGGCTGGATGTATGGATAAAAGAAAGATCCATCAGCCCATGCTAAAGCAAATGCAAACTCAAAGGACTGGGCAATCCAAATGATCACACTTATGCCAAAGGCAGATTTGATTAAACCTAAAATAGCTCCAGCGAGATTGTCGACTGGACCCATTAGGGTAAAATCAATCGTTTTTTTAACTAAAAACGCCAAACTCCTGATCGTCATGACTACAATCAAAAATATCAGCAGGAAAGCCAAAAAAGGAAGAAAAAAGGTAAGTTCATCCATTTGGGATGCCAAAAATCTAGCCCCCCAATCCATGAATTGGAAAGCCAAGATCACCCCAACAAAAAAAGCGACTATAGACAGGATACTTACAAATAATCCCTGTCTATACCCGCTAAAGGCACCTGATACCAGAAACACCAAAATGAACAGGTCCAGCAACAACATCTCAGCTCCCCAATAGTTCCTTCACCTTTTGGGAAATCAGTTTTCCGTCTGCTTTTCCAGCTAATCTTTTGGAGGCAACGCCCATCACTTTTCCCATGTCTTTTGGACTGGAAGCGCCCACTTCTGCTATCATCTCTTTTATTGCCTGCTCCAGCGCTTCTTCACTTAGCTGTTTGGGCAAAAACTCACTGATAATGGTCAATTCAGCCATCTCAACTTCATAAAGATCTTCACGCTGCTGTTGCTTGTATATCTCCGCTGAATCCTTACGCTGCTTAGCGGCTTTGGTCAGCAACTTCATCTCTTCTTCTTGGCTTAATGATTCACCTGCTCCTTCTTTGGTTTCTTCCAGTAGTATCAGAGACTTAATGGCACGCAATGCTGTCAGCCTTACCTTATCTTTGGCCAACATGGCCTTTTTAATTTCACTTTCTACACTTGCCTTTAAACTCATTGTCTTGTGTTTTGTGTTATACGTGTAAATTTGAGCAAAATTACCTTATAATTTAGCAATATGACCAAACTGAGTGTAAATATTAACAAGATTGCCACACTCCGCAATGCACGTGGGGGAAGCAATCCTGATGTGGTCAAAGTGGCTTTAGATGCTGAAAGATTCGGCGCAGAAGGAATCACTGTACACCCTAGGCCTGATGAAAGACATATCCGCTATCAAGATGTAGTAGATTTATCAGCTGTAGTCACCACCGAATTCAACATTGAGGGCTATCCGGACAAAAGATTCATGGAAATCATACGCAATGTAAAGCCCGCACAGGCAACTTTGGTTCCGGACCCTCCACATGTCCTGACTTCAAACAATGGCTGGGACACCATTACCCACCTTGACATGCTGAAAGACATCGTGGCAGAGTTGAAATCATATGGCACCAGGGTTTCTATTTTTATCAATCCCGAGAAAAAATATTTTGAACCAGCGAAAGATACCGGAACTGACCGCGTGGAGCTATACACAGAGCCATATGCCTCAAATTTCCACTTGGACAAGCATGCAGCTGTCAAACCCTATGTGGAAGTGGCCGAACTTGCACGGGAGATTGGGCTAGGCTTGAATGCTGGCCATGATCTGGACTTGCACAACCTGGCCTTTCTAAAAGCCAGTATTCCTTACTTGGATGAGGTATCTATAGGTCATGCTTTGGTCTGCGATGCATTATACTACGGTTTGGAAAATACCATTCAGCTCTACCGAAGACAACTGGAATTATAAGATAAGGTAGCAAGGCTACTATCACTTTTAAGATTTGATTACATGAAACTGAATTATCGAAAATCCGGCCAAGGGCCACCGCTGATTATTCTCCATGGGCTTTTTGGCTCAGCGGACAATTGGTTTTCAATTGCCAAAGAATTGGAAGCCTCTTTTACGCTATACCTTGTTGACCAACGAAACCATGGTGAATCCCCAAAAAGCGAAATTTGGAACTATCAGGTAATGGCCGAAGACCTTTTGGAGTTGATGGAAGACCTGCAAATCCCAAAGGCACATTTGATGGGGCATTCCATGGGTGGCAAGGCTGTAATGAAATTCGCTTTTACATATCCAGAGAAAGTGGACAAGCTGATTGTAGCTGACATTGCACCAAGATATTATCCCCCACACCATCAGGAAATCCTGAAGGGACTAAATGCAATTCCTGTGGATAGCATCAAATCCAGAAAGGAAGCGGATGATATTCTTGCCCAATACATCAACCACCCCGGAATCCGACAATTTTTGTTGAAAAGCCTGGGTAGAAACAGCCAAAATGGCTTTGAATGGAAAGTGAACCTCCCCGTGATTACAGCACAAGTCGAACAGGTTGGTGAAGAGATTACCGCTGACACACCTTTTGGTCGGCCAACTCTATTCATGGGAGGAGAAAAATCCGATTACATCAATGAGGAGGACAAGCAAGCTATAGCAGAACTATTTACAGACAGTAGGATCATCTTTATCAAAAATGCAGGGCATTGGCTTCATGCGGAGCAACCTGGCGCAGTTACCGAAACGGTCAAGGCATTTTTGGAAGCTTAAATTACCTTGCCCGCCATAGTCCATAGAATTGGCGGGCAAGGCATTGTTATTTTACTCTATTGCCATGCTTGATGACCATATCTACATTTTGCAGCAAGCTGATATAGCGTAGCACATCTCCTCTTACTGCAATGATGTCTGCATATTTTCCTTCACTGATGGTGCCATAGTCTTTTTCTACCCGCATGGATACCGCTGGCCAATAGGTTGCAGCTTTAATGGTCAACATGGGATCAAAACCAAATTCGTTAACCCAAACATCTAATTCATTCCAGGTACTCTGACTGTGGAACTTCATAGGAATTCCACTATCTGTACCGATCATCATCACCACACCTGCATCTTTTAATTGGTTGATTTTTCGCTCTAGTGTAGGTTTACGAACAGGAGTCAACTGAAAATAAGACATTCTTCCAGGATATCTCAAAGAGGCTTTGATGTCCCTGATAATGGAATCAGGAAGCCCCAAATGCCAAGAAGGATCATCCAGTTTTTCGGGGTTGTTGCGGGTATACTCATAATTATACAAACCCTCCACGGTAGGTGTCCAGAACAAAGGTCCCATGTTCATCTTCGCAGTTCTTTCCTTGATCATGCTGATGATGTCTTCAGGATACTCAGGGGAAGAGGAAAGCCCTGTATGTTCAAAACAATCAACGCCTAATTTTAAACCGATTCGGATTTCATCCGGCCTATGGCTATGGGCAATCACAGGCTTTCCGTGTTTGTGCGCCTCATCGACTACAGCTTTGGCTTCTTCAAAGGTCATTTCGTCATGATCAATTAATTTGATCATATCCACACCGGCATCTATAAGGATTTTTACTTTGTTGCGGGCATCCAAAGGACCTTTTACTCCCCATCGGAATTCTTCTGTATTCGGATAGGGTGCCTTTTGGATAAAAGGACCAGACACATAGATTGTGGGCCCTGGTATCTCTTTCCTGTTGATTCTGTCTCTGACATTGATACTTGCTTGCAAAGGCGCCCCCAGATCGCGGGCACTTGTCACTCCTGCCATGAGCAGCTGGTGGGCAGAAGAAGGCATGATGACAGATTCGAAAACCCCAATATAGGTGCTGTCCCAATGGGTGTAATTGCTGTGGCCATTGAGCATGAGGTGCACATGCATGTCCCATAATCCAGGCAGAACTGACATCCCTTCTGTCGAAATTACTTCAGCTCCTTCCGGCACAGCCAAATAACCTACCTGACCGATTTCCTTGATCCTTTCATTTTCAATAATGATTACAGAATTACGCAGCGGAGGCCCCCCATAACCATCAATTAAGGTTCCTCCGACCAAGGCTTTGAGCTGCTGTGCTTGTGCTGGCATTAGGGAAAGCCCCAAGAAAAGCATGAAAATACAGCACGTAAAATGTCTGATTTGCATAGTGTTTAGCGTATAGGGATGACTGATCCCGAATTTGATTAAAAAAATGAGAATATCCTTACCACCAGTCAAATTGAGTTAAATTTGCACATCTTTCAACCGATAAGAAATGCCAGATGCAAAAAGGAAAACTATTTCTGATCCCCACAGTACTTGCAGCTGATACTGCAGGAGCTGTCATCAGCCCACAGATCAAGGATGTAGTCTCACATATTGACCATTACCTGGTAGAAAATATCCGTACAGCAAGGAGATTTATCAGTAGTCTCAAGATAGGTATTGCCATTGATCCACTTCAATTTGAAGTGTTGGATAAAAAAACTTCTAGACCTGAACTCGAGCGCATCATGCAGCCCTTGTTCAAAGGCATAGACCTGGGTATAATGTCAGAAGCAGGATGTCCGGGAATAGCCGATCCAGGAAGTGCAGCTGTGGCATTTGCACATCAGAGGGGGATTCAAGTGGTGCCGTTATCGGGTCCAAGTGCCATGTTTTTGGCACTGATGGGTTCGGGATTCAACGGTCAGTCTTTTGCCTTTCACGGATACCTGCCCATTGACAAAAAAGCCAGACAACTTGCTATTCGGCAACTGGAGGCTGAATCAGCCACTAGCAACAGAACCCAGATTTTTATGGAAACTCCTTTTCGAAACAACGTCATCTTTGATGACTTGAAGCAATTCTTACATCCCAACACCTTACTTTGCATTGCAAAAAATATTACTGCCCAGGATGAGATGATCCAGACCAAAGCCATTTCAGAATGGAAAAAAACCACTTTGGATTTGCACAAGGTACCAGTGGTATTTGTCCTATATGCAGGTTCTTAATTAAATCTGTTGATAAGATAAATTTGGCGCAACATTTTCAAGCATAGCTTTGTTAACCCTACTAAACACCTTCAGCATTGGACCCTGGCAATCAGTATCGTAAAGAAGTAGATCCTTATGGCATTATTATAGCCCTGACTGTAATTGCATTATGGTCAGCATCCTTATGGTTTTTGCTGGATTGGCAATTCAGCTGGGGCAATCCCTTAACCTATTTGGCGCTATTGATTCAGACCCATTTGTATACAGGGTTATTCATCACGGCACATGATGCCATGCATGGACTGGTCTCAGCTAACAAAAAAGTCAATCATGGAATCGGATGGTTGTCTGCTATTTTGTTTTCTTACAATTTTTATTGGAGACTATTCCCCAAGCATCATGAACACCACCGGTTTGTAGCTACGGACAAGGATCCGGATTACCATGCATCGCATAACTTCTTCATTTGGTATCTGAGTTTTATCCGCCAATATGTGACCATCTGGCAGATCTTACTGATGGCTGTGACATACAATCTATTAAAACTGGTTTTCCCTATGGAAAATTTAATTGTATTTTGGATGGCTCCCGCAATTCTTTCCACTTTGCAGTTATTCTACTTTGGCACGTATCTTCCTCATAAAGGAGACTCTGTTAATGTCCATCATTCCGGCAGCCAATCAAAAAATCATTTCCTTGCTTTTTTATCCTGCTATTTCTTTGGCTATCATTATGAGCATCATGACTCTCCAGGCACGCCTTGGTGGAGACTTTGGCGTGTAAAAGAAGCCTATTCCCAAACTCATTAATCTTAAACCAACTATACTATCATCTTCATAAGTTAAACTTTATGAAAAAACTTTTACTTATCGGAATTGCATTTCTATTCTGTCATCATATAGTAGCCCAACAAGCAGAAGTAAGGGGCAGGGTTTTCAATCCAGTGAATAACCAAGGCATTCCTTTTGCGAATATATTGATCTTGGGTACCGAAATCGGTACTGTTACAGATGAATCAGGCAATTATGTTTTAAAAAACGTGCCTCCGGGTTTATACAACATCCGCGCAAGTTTTGTTGGATACAAAACCAAAACCCAGTTTGAGATACAGCTTTCTTTAGCTAAGGCAGTAAGGTTAGATTTTGAACTCGAAGAAGAAGCAGCTGACTTAAGCGAGGTAGTTGTAGCCTCAGAGTTTTCCAGATCCGACGAAACCCCGCTGAGCGTACGCAGACTCAATACGAATGAAATTGAACGGTATCCAGGGGGCAATAGGGACATCAGTAGGGTCATCCAGTCGTTGCCAGGTGTGGCTAGCACGGCAAGCTTCAGGAACGACATCATCATCCGTGGTGGTGCCCCAAATGAGAATAAGTTTTTTGTCGATGAAATTGAAGTTCCAGTCATCAACCATTTTGCCACGCAGGGATCCTCAGGAGGTCCAGTGGGTATATTGAATGTCAACCTGATCAAAAGTGTAGACTTGATAACAGGTGGATTTCCTGCTGATAGGATGAATAGTCTCAGCTCATTTTTTGAAATTCAGCTAAAGGAAGGAAGAAAAGATAAGATGTTTACCCAGATGACTTTGGGAGCAAGTGAATTTACAGTTTCCAATGAAGGACCAATTGGGGAAAAGACAACCTATTTGGTTTCAGCTAGGCGTTCTTACCTTAAATTTCTTTTCAGACAACTGGGACTACCGTTCCTTCCTACCTTCAATGACTTTCAGGTAAAGACCACCACAAAAATCAATGACAAAACAGAATTGACATTTATTGGAGTAGGTGCCATTGATGATTTTGTACTCAACTTTGACACACCCAAAGATGAATCTGATGAGGATAGGGAAAACAGACTTTACCTTCTTGACAACCTCCCGGTTTCCACCCAATGGAACTATGCCACTGGCCTTAAACTGAAAAAATTCAGAGACAATGGTTTCTGGACATTCATTTTGAGTAGAAATATGCTGAACAACAGGTCAATTAAATATTCCGGAAACGATGACTCAGATGCTTCCAATCTTCTGTTCGATTATCTTTCCCAAGAAAGCGAAAACAAATTCAGGGCTGAAAACAGCATTTTCACAAAAAAAATCAATTTGAAATATGGAGTGAATTATGAATTTTCTCGATATCTCATCAATAATTTTGACCGCGCTACCTTAGCAGGTTTAGGACAAACCATTATTATTAATGATATCAGTCTGTACAATTCTTATGGAGCATTTGTATCCGGAAGCAAGAATTTTTTGGGGGAAAGATTGCTGATCACGGGTGGGGTAAGAATCGATGGAAGTGATTTTTCAAATCATGCGCAAAACCCGCTCAATCAGCTTAGTCCAAGAATCTCCGCGTCCTATCAATTGGTTCCTCAACTGTTTTGGACAGCCAATGCTGGGGTTTATTATCAGAGACCACCCTATACCGCTTTGGGATTCAGGGATGAAAACGGGGAGCTGATCAATCAAATCAATGGAATCCGCTTTATCCGGTCTGCTCAGCTGATTACAGGAATAGAAAAAGTAGTGGCAGAGAAAAACAGGAGATTTAGCTTAGAAGGTTTTTATAAACACTATAGCAATTACCCGACTTCCATAAGAAATGGAATAGCCTTAGCTAATTTAGGCGCTGATTTTGGAATAATCGGAAATGAACCTGTCCGATCAGACGCAACAGGCAGGGCCTATGGGTTGGAGCTTTTAGCTCAACAAAGACTCCTCAATGGCTTTTATGGAATTGCATCCATTACCTATGTAAGAAGTGAATTCACCAATCCAAGCACTGTTGGATTTGTACCTTCTTCTTGGGACAGCAGATTCATTGTCAGCACTACCGCAGGCAAGCGCTTTGGCAAAAACTGGGAACTTGGGGGAAGATGGAGATACCTTGGTGGACTTCCTTATACTCCAGATGATATTCAGACATCAAGTCAAATTGCAGTTTGGAATTTAAGGGGAGCTGCACTGCAGGATTTCTCAAGGATCAATGCTGTTAGGCTTTCTCCTTTTCATCAGCTAGACTTAAGAATTGACAAACGCTATTTCTTCAATAAGTGGAATCTGAATTGGTATCTGGATATCCAGAATGTTTACAATTTTAAAGCAGAACAACCTCCACGAACTGTGGTAACCAGAAATGACGACGGAAGCAATCGCATAGATCCAAATGATCCAAGCCGATATCTTCTTCGATCCATTCCAAATCCTGCAGGCACCATTCTTCCCACTATTGGGATCATTATCGAGTTTTAACATTGGGAATCCTATATCTCAACAATCAGCTGTAGCCAAACCATGATTACTTCTGCCTACGGCCCAACCTAAAATGAAATAAATCATCTAAGTTAGGCAATATATGAGATCAACTTAATTTCAGTACTTTTGGCCACATGAAACACCTTTGGCTAGCGGTCTTTTTCTCAACTGTTTTGGTTGGGCTTACTTTTGGACAAGACAACTCCACAGCGAAAGCTTCGTCGATAGAAAAGTTATTTGATCTAGGAGACAAGGTCATTGATTTGATATCAGGAGAAAAATGGACGGTTATACCAGCCTTGGTTTACGCTCCAGAAACCAGTCTTGGTTTGGGAGCGAGAGCAATAAGGGTATTCAGACATCAAAATGCAGAAAATAGTACTCTTAGACCTTCTTCTATTCCAATAACGCTACTTCACACCCTCAACAACCAAACGATTTTTTCTTCGGAATTGGATCTGTGGGCAAATGAAAACAAAACCTACCTCAATGCAAGGATAGAGCTCTCCAACTATCCTTTCAGGTTTTTTGGAATCGGCAATAACACCTCTGGACTTCTTTCAGAAAATTATACCACCAGATATGCCTATCTCCATCTGAATTATGAGAAGCAGGCTGCGAAAGGACTTTACTTAGGTCCTAGATATGAGTTCAGAATTGATGACATCTATAGAAAGGATCCTAACGGGATTTTGGCTTCAGGTACAGTACCAGGATCTGGAGGACAGCGGATTTCAGGACTGGGGTGGATGCTGAATTACGACACCCGTGACAATATTTTCCAACCCCATTATGGCTGGTTCAGCCGTGTTGGCTGGATGACTTATAAACCCTGGCTAGGGAGTAATTTTAATTTTGATCAATATACGATAGACCTCAGGAAATATTTCAAGGCAACGGAGAAGGGTGTGCTAGCAATACAAAGTTGGTGGACATTCACATCAGGTGTTGCACCTTTTCAGCATCTTGCGCTTATAGGTGGAAGTGATCAGATGAGGGGCTATTTTGAAGGACGGTACAGGGACAATCTCGCAATGGTTCAGCAAGCTGAATACCGCTTCCCGGTATACAGGAACCTGGGCATGGTTATTTTCGCACATAGTGGTCAAGTCGCTCAGCAATTTTCGGAATACAAATTCAGGAACCTGAGATATGGCGGAGGTATTGGTTTTAGGTACAAAATCAGTAATGATGGCTTGAACATCAGATTAGACTTTGCTTTTGGAGATCAAAAAGCTATATATTTTGGACTTAATGAAGTGATTTAACCGATAACCTACCATGCATTCACTCCCACCCACTCTTTCCCCGATCCTGATAGAAACCCAAGCTGCTGGATTTGGAATGGCCTCTGATATCCTAACAGGCGCATTGCTGCGCACACTTGCAGGCAGTAAGCCTGGAGGTAATTTTCTTGAGCTGGGCACTGGAACAGGTTTGGCTACCTCATGGATCTTAGACGGGATGGACCATTCTGCTACAATCATTTCAATTGACAATGATGCCCAGGTACTTCAGATCGCCGAAAAATACCTGGGGCAAGACAAAAGGATACGGTTGGTTTATGAAGATGCAGGTGAATGGATATCAAACAACAGCCACTTGAGGTTTGATTATATTTTTGCCGACACCTGGCATGGCAAATACCTGATGCTAGAAGAAACAATAGCATTGCTGAATCCAGGAGGTTTTTTTATTCTTGATGATATGCTTCCCCAGCCCAATTGGCCTGAAGGACATGATGTCAAATCCGAAAAACTCCGAAGTGATCTTTTGGCGAGGAAAGATTTACATGTTGTCAATCAGGACTGGGCGACAGGAATTATGATTGGGGTAAAAAAATGACCCAATCTCATTTAAAGCTTCAACCCTTTGAATTAATTAAATCAAAAAAGGCTATCTCTATTACTGAGACAGCCTATTTTATTGCTTGATCTATAAGCTCCACTGTCTTTGGAGAAGCGGACTTTAAGTTGTTCAACTGTTGAAATGATACAAGAACACCAAAGTACCTGTGAAGGCAGGCTTTTTTTGGTCTTTGATTTCCAATTTTACATTTACCTCTGCTTTGATCGTTCCACGTAAATTGGCCACATGCTTAAGATCCGCCTTCAACCTTACTTCATTATTGACAAGCACAGCCTGTGCAAAACGAAGATTTTCTATGCCATAGTTTACCATCATCTTAAGATTGCGTACCTGTACGATTTGTTCCCAGAGATAGGGCACCAAAGACAGGGTGAGATAACCATGTGCAATAGTGTCTCCAAACCCTCCTTCCCGCTTTGCCCTTTCAGGATCCAAGTGGATCCACTGATGGTCAAGTGTGGCGTCTGCGAATACATTGATCTGCTGCTGGGTGATCTGGTGGTATTGGGAAATCCCTAGCTCTTTCCCGATGAATTGCTCAAAATCCTCAAAGTTTTCGATGATTATCTGGCTCATTATATTCTTTTTAAATGGATTTTTAAAGGTATAAAATTATTTGACCTATGGAAAATCAGTCCTAGAA
>DAIPZN010000034.1:0-37834 GCA_036782195.1 Cyclobacteriaceae bacterium
GTATTTTGGTCACGCGCTCAAGGTCGTCAGTGGCAAATATGACCACCAAAACGCACCCGGACAGATTTCCTCCAGACAGGCACTTTCTGCCGCCATTGCCGCTACCGTAGGTCTTGGAAACATATCTGGCGTCGCTATAGCCATCAACATGGGCGGACCGGGGGCAATCTTCTGGATGTGGATGTCGGCTTTTGTGGGCATGGCCACCAAGTATTTCACCTGTAGCCTGGCCATCATGTACAGGGGCAAAGACAGCTCCGGTGAAATCCAGGGTGGTCCCATGTATGTCATCGAAGAAGGCATGGGCAAGAAGTTCAAGCCCCTTGCAGTCCTGTTTTCCGTTGCCGGAGTATTGGGTTTGTTGTCCATCTTTCAGGCCAACCAACTTACTGAAGTGACCAGGAGTGTTCTGTTGGAACCTTATGGACTGGACCAGGGTGCGACTACCAAATGGATCATGGGCATTACCATGATGATCATTGTGGCAGTCGTCATATTGGGAGGGATCAAACGGATTGCATTGGTGGCATCCAGAATGGTGCCTTTTATGGTAGGGCTCTACTTTGTCACTGTCATCCTAATCGTATTGCAATACATTGGAAATGTCCCTGCAATGTTCGCATTGATAATCCAGGATGCATTTTCAGGAGATGCAGTGATGGGCGGGGCTGTAGGTGCTGTCATCATCATCGGAGCCAGAAGGGCGGCATTTTCCAATGAGGCTGGCATAGGTACTGCCCCGATGGTCCACGGCGCCTCCAAAAACAATGAACCGGTCAGGGAAGGGCTGATAGCCATGCTGGGCCCCTTTATCGATACCATAGTGGTCTGTACCCTGACATCACTGGTCATACTGTTGACAGGTGTATGGGAAAATACCGAAAATGACGGTGTGCGGCTCACACTTTCCGCTTTTGAAATGGCACTTCCGGGCTTTGGGAAGTACCTGCTGATGCTGGCTGTACTGGTATTTGCGCTTTCCACCATGTTCACCTATTCCTACTACGGGCACAAGTGTTTCAATTATCTTTTTGGCGCCAAGAAAGCGGACTATTACAACTACTTCTACCTGGTCACCATTGTGGCGGGTGCTGTTGCTTCCATGGAGGTAGTGGTGAGTTTTATAGATGGGATGTATGCGGTGATGGCCATACCGACCATGATTTCAACCATCTATCTGGCTCCCAAAGTAAAAGCTGCCACCAAAAAGTATTTTGCTGAAAAGTAACAATGCATATCCTTGTAGCACCCAATGCCTTCAAAGGAACCATCCCGGCTGAAAAGGCTGCGGAATTGATCCATTCAGGCATCAAGAAACGCTATCCTGATGCCAAGGTGGTGTTGGAACCCATTGCAGACGGAGGCGACGGAACCTGCCTCTTGCTGGGAAAATCATCAGGTTTTCAAAAAGTGGAAGCTTTTGGCCTAGATCCATTGGGGAGATCCAAGGTCGGTTTCTATTTTTTACATGGGGACACAGCTTACCTTGATGTTTCCACACTTTCCGGGATCCGCCACCTTCAGCCTTATGAACTGGATCCAAACGTCTGCAGTACATTTGGTACCGGACAATTGATCCTGGATGCGGTAGGTAAGGGGGCAAAAAATATAGTTCTGGGGCTGGGAGGAAGTGCCACCATAGATATGGGACTGGGGATATTGTGGGCATTGGGTTTTGTGTTTCTGGATCGGCAAGGAAAGGAAATCACGCCATTCTCTCCTGACGCACTCTTCAAGATCGCGCATATCCAAAGACCCTTGTACCACAGGGATCTCAAGTTTACCTGTCTTTGTGATGTGAACAATCTGTTTTTCGGACCGGAAGGTGCCATTCCGGTGTTCGGTCCCCAAAAGGGCCTGCAGCCGCAGCAAATGGACCCCTATGCCGGCAGGTGTCAACAAGTAGTTGCCATGCTTTCAGCAAAATCCGGGAGAGTTTTTGAAGATAGGGCCGGATTTGGCGCTGCGGGAGGAATTGCGGCAGGTTTATCCTTTTTTTATGCTGTGAATATGGAGATGGGAGCCGGTTATTTCTTTGAAAAAGTTGACCTTGAAAACAAGGTCAAGTCAGTTGATGCGGTGGTCACGGGGGAGGGACGTTATGACCTGCAGTCTGCAGCCGGGAAAGGCCCCTATGAATTGTTGAAACTGGCCAAGAAAGCAGGCAAAACATGCATTTTGATCACTTCGGGAAATGCAGGATCGGAGACTGGATTTGACCGGGTGATCCGGTTGCCGGATGTAGATATGGGTAGGGCAGACCTTGCCGAAGTGGCTCAGGAGAATCTGTATCAGTCAGTAATTCAGCAGTTTGACCTTGGGTAATCCCTGATAAATATGTTGCCTAAAACTGATCAAAGTCACAAGAAATTGAGTCTGGATTGGGTTTCTTAGACAAAAGTTTCAAAAACCATGGGAAGTGCCAACGTCATCAAGCTCAAGGGTAAAAAGCAAGCGGCAGCTTACTACCATCATCTCATTCAAGATGTGTATGCTTTAGAGTTGATGCTGGAAAAGGGGCTATTTGAAACACATCCGCTGCGGATAGGAGCTGAACAAGAGCTTTTTCTGGTGGATCTGAATTACAGGCCGCTACCACAGGCACTTGCATTTCTGGAAGAGGTTGCCGATACCCACTTCACCACAGAAATTGCCACTTATAACCTGGAAATCAATTTGGATCCTGTGCCTTTGGGACCTACTTGTCTGGATATCATGTCCGGACAACTGAAAGCATTATTGGCCAAAGGACAGGATGCAGCTGCCAGGTTGGGAGGAAGATTGTTGCTCACCGGTATCCTGCCTACCTTGAAGCTGACAGATGCACAGCTGCACAATATGACTCCTTTTCCGAGATACCACATGCTCAATGAAGCGGCCAAAAGGAGCAAAGGCCAAAATTTCAACATTTATATCAAAGGTGCAGATGAAATGGCTCTGGAACAGGAGTCCGTGATGCTCGAAAGCTGCAATACCAGCTTCCAGCTTCACCTGCAGATCCCTCCTGAAGATTTTGTCAATGCCTTCAATTGGGCACAAGCCATAGCCGGACCAGTACTCAGTGCATGTGTCAATTCACCTCTGCTTTTCGGAAAAGAACTTTGGGCCGAAACACGGATCCCGCTTTTCACCCAAAGCGTGGACATCCGCACCAATAGCCACCTGATCAATGAAGGGCAGGCAAGGGTAAGTTTCGAGAACGACTGGCAGCGTGGCAGCATTGCTGATATCTTCAGAGATAGTATCGTCCGGTTCAGAAGTCTGGTTACTGCAAAGGAATTTGAGAACAGTCTGGCCCTGTTGGAAAAGGGCCAGATTCCTAAGCTGACCGCTTTGAACTTGCACAATGGCACCGTGTACCGTTGGAACCGGGCCTGTTATGGTGTTGGGAACAACAAGCCCCATCTCAGGATTGAAAACAGGTACCTTCCTTCAGGCCCTACGGCCGTGGATGAGATGGGCAACATGGCTTTCTGGATCGGCTTGATGAGCAGCAGGGACTACCAACAGCCCGGTATAGCCGATACCATGGATTTTCTACAGGCCAACAAAAATTTCTATTCAGCTGCCAGGCATGGCATCGGTGCCCAGCTGTATTGGGACAATGAATTGCAACCTGCCAAAACATTGCTTCTCGAAAAGTTTTTGCCCATGGCAGCTGAAGGCCTGGTCAAAATAGGTTTGGAAAGACAGGTTGCGGATCACTACCTCAGTGTGGTACGGCGGAGAATAGAAACCCATACCGGTGCAGCATGGTCTGCAGAGCAATTTCAGAAGCTCAAAAAACAGACGAACAACTACAATGCCCTGCAGCAACTGGCTGCGGCAATGGACAAAATGGCTGCCTCAGACATTCCTGTGGCCGATTGGGCCCCGATCACAGATACGGTTTCCTTTCCCCAGCAAGTGATACACTTCATGCAGACGGACCTGTTCACGGTAGCCGGAAACGACAGCCTGGAATTGGTCTTCCACATCATGAAATGGAAAGGCATCCACCATATCCCCGTTGTAGAATCCGACAGGACACTCATCGGCATGGTCACATGGAGAGATATCACAGTGGAGGATAAGCTCCGTTGGCATCCAAATGTGGTGGTGAAAAATGTCATGACCAGGCAACTCATTACGGTCACAGATGATTGTTCCGCAGATGAAGCAAAGGCGCTGCTCGACCAGTATGGATTCCATAGTCTGCCGGTGGTGCAAAACGGAAAGCTGATCGGGATCCTTACTTCAAATGATCTGGTATGATGGAAGCAGCTGACAATTCGGTAAAGGTGGCACCTCCAAGGCTTATCTCGAAGGTGGAGGGCGCAACGCCCGGCCCTACAGTGGTGTTTATCGGGGGAATCCATGGCAATGAACCGGCAGGCGTGTTGGCTTTAGAGGAAATCATGCCTTTCATCCAAAAAAACAAAGCTATTCTAAAAGGTAATGTTTTGGCCATTAAGGGAAATCTACAGGCCTTGGCCCTCAAGACCCGATTTATTGCTCAGGACCTTAACAGGATATGGACAAAGCCGTTATTGTCGCGAATCAAGGAAAAGAGCATCCTCGATACCGAAGAGGCGGAAGCAAAAGCAATCCTTGAACTTATCGAGGACCTGCTTCAGAATCCAGAGGATAAGGTTTGTTTTATAGACCTTCACACCACTTCTTCGCCTTCCGTTCCCTTTATCACCATTAATGACATGCTCATCAACAGGGAATTTGCATCCGCTTTCCCTGTTCCCAAAATCCTTGGCCTAGAGGAGTTTTTAAAAGGTCCTTTGTTGAGCTTTATCAATGAAATGGGGCATGTAGCTGTTGGTTTTGAAGCAGGTCAACATCAGGATCCGATGGCAGTAAGCAACTGTGTGTCATTTATCAGGTTATGCCTGATTCAATCGGGCAGTTTACCGGCAACTGCTTTTGACAAGAGGAATGAACTGGAAAGATTGGCCGAAGCCGCAGAAGGGGAAAAGGGTTTTTTTGAAGTGGTCTACAGGCATGAACTGCGCCCATTAGAACAATTCGGGATGCTGCAGGGGTTTACCAATTTTATGCCCATCAAGGCACATCAAAAGCTTGCCATGCATGAAGGACAGCCCGTGTATGCTGCTTATGAAGGAAGGATATTCATGCCCCTGTACCAGGCCAAGGGAACTGATGGCTTTTTTATCATCCAAGACATCCCTCGGCTTGCCCTTTACCTATCGATATGGCTGAGAAGGATTGATTTTATCCGATTGATTACCCTTTTTCCTGGAGTAAAATGGGAAAACAAGGCAAGGGGGACGCTGGTGGTAAATCAGGCAATTGCCAGGTTCTTTACCAGATCCTTTTTTCATTTGCTGGGTTTTACCATTGTCGGCCAATCAGCAAGAAAGCTTTTTCTGAAGCAGCGGGATAAGATTGAAGTGTAGGCGTGGCCTGTTTCCCGCATCAGCGTTGCTGAAGCACAGGCTGCAGCTCCGAAGGTGCGTGTTCTGCAGGAGGGCGGATACCATAGCGCAACAGGTACCCAATCATCCAGAACTCCCCAATGGATGCAGGAATAACCAGAATTTCCAGCAGGGGACTTTTGACACCCATATATCCGATCATCGGGCTCAAGATGTAGCCAATCCCTCCAATGATCAATACTCTACCAAGCCAGACGGGCATCCTTCCGGAATAAACCACTGCATAACCCATGGGAATCAACCAAAGTCCGAAGAACAGACTTCCTACTCCCCAGGAATGGGAGATATACTGCTTGCAAAGCTGGAAAAGCAACAGTTTGTCTTGATGTAACAAAGAGTCGGAGTTCGCAATTTCAATGGCTGCAGCAATTGACATGGCGCTAAACATGATGGCAACGGCATTGACCATCCCCCAAACACCAGTGGCCCATGCTGCCCAAGGCAAGATTTCTCTGAAAAGTCTAAAGAAATACAAGGCCGCTAATGCCTGTGTCACTACGATCAGCATTTCAAAAATCAACCTGACCCTTGCCAAATTTTCCTGAGCGGCTAGATTGGCAAGGGTTTTTTGATCATCTCCGCTTACAAATATCTGGGGATGCAGATACATAAATCCTATTACACCTGTAATGGCCAAGCCCAGGTACCAAAGGCCCGCTTGCCTAGCTGTGCCGATAGATGCGCTTTTTACATTAGTTTGATTCATAGCAATGGTAGAAGGGTAAAGAAATGAAACCAAAAAAACGAGCAAAGAGCGCTTGCCTAGTGCACAGGTTCTACCTGATAACCAGCTTCCCTAAGCAGGGAGATGACGCCTTGTTTGCCGAAAAGATGCCCAGAGCCTACAGCAATAAATGCCGGTTTTTCGGCAATGTAGGCTTCAATCAAAGGGATCCATGACCTGTTGCGCTGGTCAAGGAGGAGGTCTTGATAGTTTTGGAACATCCCATTTTCCGTAATCATCGCATAAAGTTTGGCTATATCCTGGCTGAGGTAAGCAGCTACCATCTTGTCAAATTCCTCCATACCTTTATCTTCCTTCAGCATTTCAATGATTTCTCCAAGTTGTTCCTGTTGGGGAATCTGATCAAACATGCCGACCTGCTCGGCTACGGATTCCAGTCCTTTGGTAGGAATGTCCAGTGCTTTGGCCTGTTCAGTAAAGAAAAGCTCATAGCTGGTATGCCTTTCACAGGGTAGTATCTTCATCAAAATCATGGAGGAAAGCACAAACGGCTTTAGAACCCCTAATTGATCAAGCCCTGCGCCATAATGCGTTTGGAGAAATTGATCCAAAACTTTGGCATCATCTGGCTGTATTTCAGATTTGATGTTCTTAAAGCCTGGGTTGATGGAAAGCTGCTGCATTTGCGCCATTAAAGCAGGATCGCCCATGTCCATTTCCATAATCAACTGTTCAGCCTCCTGCAGTGCCTTGGTTGTATTTTCATCCATGTAGAACTGATCTTCACAAATGATATGAATGGTCCCGAAGAGGTAGGATGGTGCACTGAGTGCATTTCCTGAGATTTTCCAAAGCAATGAATTTTGGCCTTGAGCAAACGCAATGAAGCCAACTGTAAGGATAAAACTGCCTATTATTTTACGGGTTGTGGATGTTTTCATGGGAAATTTAAATATAAGTAAACATACAGTTTCTTTGCTCAAAACTGTAAAATGCATACAGCAAAGCAGGTTTATTTACTTCAAACGCAAAAAGTGAAGGTTTATAAGAAATTGATCAGCAAGCTCAATTTGTATTTTCTATATTTTCCTAGCTTTGGAAAAATTGAATCCTATGTTTAGTCCAGCGCAAATCTCTCGCAACCTCGCAAGCCTAGTTCTATTTTTTGGTTTTATCGCTTGTCAGTCTAATCCGAGGGCCATACAAGATTCACCGGTCTCAAAAGCTCCATTTGAAGGCATGGAAGCGGGATGGCATACTGTGACTCCAGGGGGAGAAACAGGCTGTGCAACTGGCACACCATTTCAATTTCACATCAGGCCTGGCAAATCAGATAAAGTGGTATTTTTTCTAAATGGGGGTGGTGCCTGTTGGAATGCAGAGCTTTGTGCTTTGGATATTGATCCTGTGACCTATAGGCCATATTCCACTGATGAGGGCAATGATCCCAGAATGCAGCAAGGTATTTTTGATATGGAGCATGCCGAAAATCCAGTGGCAGACTGGACAATTGTCTATGTGCCCTATTGTACAGGTGATGTGCATCTTGGAGGGATTGACAGAACCTATTCCACCAAATCAGGTAAGGAGATTTTGATCCAGCATAGAGGAAAACAAAATGTAGCTACTGCATTGGAATGGTTGTTTGGGAAACTGCATAACCCAGAAACAGTGCTTGTATGCGGAAGTAGCGCAGGAGCTATTGCAGCCCCATATTATGCCATGCTTCTAGCGGATCAATACCCAAAAGCAGATGTAATTGCCTTAGCAGATGGGGCAGGAGGCTACCGTTCTGATCGTGTTGTCCATTTAATTGAAGCCTGGGGTGTGGAGACAGGTATGCCTGCAGGTTATAAGAAACAAAAACTTGCTGATTTTGAGGATCTTTTTAGTCTATCCTACAACCTTTACCCACATATCCAATTTGCCCAGGTAAATGCGGCCCATGACCAGGTACAAGTTGATTTTCTTCATCTGATGGGAGTCAGCGAACCGTTTTTTCCTTTGCTCAAAGCCAATCTCGCAGATCTTGAGGATGAGATAGTAGGCTTTACCAGCTTTACATTTCCGGGGAAAGAGCACACTGTATTGCGGTATGACAGATTTTATACGATAGAAGTAGGAGGCATAAAACTGGTGGATTGGTTTTCTGAACTGCTGTCCAATAAAAACCCAGATCCTGTTACCTGCGCGCAGGAAGGAACTTGTAATCCATAAAAAAAGCGGTTCCTTTGGGGAGACCGCTTATTTGGTGAAATAGGTTTATCAATACCTTCTTCTATTTCTCTGCTGTTGTGGTTTTTTCTTTTCTGGTGCCTTAGGCACCATAGGACCTTCGACAGCATAAGGATGGTCTTTAACAATTGGAATGGTTTTGCCGATCAGTTTTTCTATTGCCTTGAGATCCTTCAGTTCCTCAGCATCACAAAATGACATGGCTATGCCTGAATGTCCTGCACGTCCGGTTCGTCCTATTCTGTGTACATAAGTCTCGGGGATATTGGGAAGGTCAAAGTTGAACATATTGGCCAATTCGTCTATGTCAATGCCTCTTGCTGCAATATCTGTGGCGACCAAGACTTGGAGCTTGCCGCTTTTGAAATCCTTCAGCGCATTTTGTCTGGCATTTTGGCTTTTATTGCCGTGAATGGCAGCAGCTTTTACGTTTTCTTTTACCAGGTATTTGACCACTTTATCCGCTCCATGTTTGGTACGGGTAAATACCAATGCTGATCCCATTTTCTTTTTTTCGAGCAAATGGAGCAAAAGCTTGGGCTTGTCTCCTTTGGTAGTTAGGTAAAGTTGCTGCTCAATTTTATCCACTGTGGATGAAGGAGGAGTCACTTCCACTTTGGCAGGCTGTGTCAAAAGCGTATCAGAGAGTTTCTGGATTTCTGGTGGCATTGTAGCCGAGAAAAACAGCGTCTGCCGCTTTTGAGGAAGCAGTGCGATGATTTTTTTCACATCATGGATAAAACCCATGTCCAACATCCTGTCCGCTTCATCTAGGACGAAGATTTCCAGTTGGCGAAGATCTATGTATTTCTGATTGATCAGGTCGAGCAGACGGCCTGGGGTAGCCACTAGTACATCAATGCCTCTTTTGAGCGCATTGACTTGGTGAAGCTGAGATACTCCTCCAAAGATCACAGTATGCTTGATGTCGGTAAACTTGCCATAAGCACCGAAGCTTTCATCGATTTGTATAGCCAATTCACGTGTAGGTGTCAAAATTAAGGTTTTGATACCCGGTCTACGTTGCTTTTGTTTGCTGAGAAGCTGAATGATGGGAATAGCAAAGGCTGCAGTTTTGCCTGTACCTGTCTGTGCGCAACCTAGTAAGTCTTTTCCTGCTAGTACAAGAGGAATGGCTTGTTGCTGAATGGGAGTGGGGTTGGTGTATCCTTCATTGGCAAGAGCCTTCAGGATAGGATCAATAATTCCGAGATTTATAAATGCCATTTGGCTGATTGAAACGGGCTGAAAGAGGCGTTGTAAATCCTGATTCAGCGGGGAGATTTATTTACAGCGGCCTACAACTAGCCGTGCTTTTTTACAAAGTGATGCAAAGGTAGCCATTTTTAAGTTGGAAAAGACTATGTCTGACAAAATGGATCGGGGACAATATAAGTAATGGTGATTGATGAGATAAACTGTATATTGAAAATGATGGGGATGTATTTACTTTTATCCATCTTCCAAACATTCCTTTCGGTTTTTCAGCCAATTGCTTACCTTTGTGCCTTCCTAAAAAAGGCCTCACATAACGCTCATGATCCTCTTTTTCCAATCTCCGACTTCCGTTATTTATGCCGTTCAGGCGCAGTCTCAACTTCCACAACAGGATATCGACAAATTGAAATGGCTTTTTGGCGAAGCCATTCAGCTGCAAAGCGAAAAAGTGGAGGGTCGCTTCAAAGGACCGCGCAAAGAAATGATCACGCCTTGGTCTACCAATGCCGTGGAAATCACCTTGAACATGGGCATCACCGGAATCATCCGCATTGAGGAATATTTCCCCATCGCTGAAGGTGAAACTTATGACAACATGCTGCAGCATCTTTACCTTAGTTTGGACCAAGACCTATTTGATATCCACCTGCAGCCTGAAAAAATCATTCCTGTCACTGATATCAAAGCTTATAGTGAAAAAGAAGGTCTGGCATTGAGTCAGGAAGAAGTTGACTATCTGAATGGCGTCAGCCAATCTTTGGGCAGGCCATTGACAGATTCTGAAGTATTTGGGTTTTCACAAGTCAATAGCGAGCACTGTAGACATAAGATCTTCAATGGCACCTTTATCATTGATGGTGAAGAAAAGGAAAAAACGCTTTTCCAACTGATCAAAGAAACAAGTAAACAAAATCCCAATAGAATCGTCTCTGCTTACAAAGACAATGTTGCCTTCGTAGATGGACCAAAAGCAGCTCAGTTTGCCCCAAAGACACAAGACAAACCTGATTTTTTTGAGCAGCAGACCATTGATACCGTCATCTCCCTTAAAGCTGAGACCCATAATTTCCCCACCACAGTGGAGCCTTTCAACGGTGCCGCAACAGGATCGGGTGGAGAAATCAGAGACCGTTTGGCTGGAGGTACCGCTTCTATTCCTCTTGCAGGAACAGCCGTCTACATGACTTCATATCCTCGCTCGGAAGCAGGAAGAACTTGGGAAGAAAAACTCAACGAGCGCAAATGGCTTTATCAGACCCCGATGGATATCCTGATCAAGGCTTCTAATGGAGCGAGTGATTTTGGGAACAAATTCGGACAGCCTTTGATTTCTGGCTCTCTTTTGACTTTTGAACATGAAGAAGCTGGTAAATCCCATGGGTTTGATAAAGTAATCATGCTGGCTGGAGGAATTGGCTTCACCCGTAAAGAATATGCCAAGAAAAAAGAACCAGTGAAAGGGGACAAAATCATTGTAATGGGTGGTGACAACTACCGCATCGGCATGGGTGGCGGTGCTGTTTCTTCAGTGAATACCGGTGAATTTAGCAATGCAATAGAATTAAATGCCATTCAGCGCTCCAATCCCGAGATGCAAAAAAGGGTTTCCAATGTGATCCGGGCAATGGCGGAGAGCAATGAAAACCCGATTATTTCTATCCACGACCACGGTGCAGGAGGACATCTCAATTGCCTTTCTGAATTGGTAGAAAGTACAGGAGGGACTATTCATATTGATCAACTTCCGGTAGGTGATCCTACACTTTCAGCCAAGGAAATTGTAGGGAATGAGTCCCAAGAAAGAATGGGGTTGGTAGTGCATGATAAGGATGTGGCTCTTTTACAACGCATAGCTGAAAGAGAAAGGGCTCCGTTTTATGTTGTCGGTGAAACAACCGGAGACATGCATTTCAAATTTGAAAATAGCAAAACAGGCGAAAAACCTATAGACTGGAACCTGGGCTATATGTTTGGCAGCTCACCGAAAACCATCCTGGAAGACACCACCCAAAAAGTGGATTTTGCAGAACCTAGCTATGATGCTGCCCAGATACCACAATATCTCAAAGCGGTACTTCAGCTGGAGGCTGTAGCCTGTAAAGACTGGTTGACCAATAAAGTCGACCGTTCAGTGACAGGACGTGTAGCCAAGCAGCAGACTACAGGAGAAATTCAGTTGCCGCTGAACAACGTGGCTGTAATGGCCTTGGATTTTACAGGTAAAAAAGGCATTGCCACTTCCATAGGGCATGCCCCAGTAGCAGCCTTAGCCAACCCTGAGGCAGGTTCCAGATTGGCAATTGCTGAAGCTTTGACGAACTTGGTTTGGGCACCGATCACAGATGGTTTGAAGGGTGTTTCCCTGAGCGCCAATTGGATGTGGCCAGCCAAAAATCCTGGTGAAAATGACCGACTCTACCGTGCGGTAGAGGCTGTTTCAAAATTTTCCATTGAGCTCGGAGTAAACGTACCTACAGGAAAGGACTCCCTGTCCATGACCCAAAAGTATCCTGGAGGTAAGACTGTATATTCTCCAGGGACGGTAATTATTTCTACAGTAGGGGAATGTGCCGATCCTAAAGCGACTGTATCTCCAGACCTGAAGCCGATAGCCGGAAGCAAGGTTTTCTATATTGATTTTTCGAAAGACAATGCGCAACTGGGCGGTTCTAGCTTTGCCCAAGCGCTCAATACCATAGGCAACACCACTCCTGATGTGGTGGACAGTGCATATTTTGCCAAAGCCTTTGAAGCTGTGCAGGAGCTGATCGAGGCAGGGGAAATCCTTGCAGGTCATGATATTTCTTCAGGTGGTATGCTTACCGCTTTGTTGGAAATGTGTTTCCCATCTCTGCAAGTCGGACTTAAAGTGCATGCAGACCGCCTTGCTGAAAAGGATGCTGTCAAGGCACTTTTTGCCGAAAATCCAGGAGTATTGATTCAGGTAAAAAATACTGAACAAGTCAAAGCATTGTTGGAGCAAAAAGGCATCGCTGCAATTGCCCTTGCCGAAGTAACTTTAGATGCTGCAGTGAGCATTTCGCATCCGGATATGATCTTGTCAGTCTCTGAAATGCGTGATGTTTGGTTCAGATCTTCTTATCTTTTGGATAGAAAACAAAGTGGTGAACAGTTGGCTTTGGACAGGTTCAACAATTACAAAATCCAACCACTTAATTACAATTTCGGTGAAAACTGGGAAGGTACTTTCGATGCCTTTGGTGTAAATCCTTACAGACAGCAGCAGTCTGGTAAAACAGCTGCCATCATCCGTGAAAAGGGTGTGAATGGAGACCGTGAGATGGCTTACTCCCTTTGGCTTGCCGGATTTGATGTGAAGGACGTGCACATGACCGACCTGATCAGTGGTAGGGAAAATCTTGAAGATGTTCAAATGCTGGTATTTGTAGGAGGTTTCTCTAATTCGGATGTATTGGGCTCGGCAAAAGGTTGGGCAGGGGCCTTCCTTTACAACGATAAAGCCAAACAGGCTCTGGACAAATTCTTCGCCAGAAAAGATACCCTTAGCCTTGGTGTCTGCAACGGTTGTCAGCTGATGGTAGAATTGGGCCTAGTTACACCTGACCATGATCAGAAGCCTAAAATGCTTCACAATGCCAGCCATAAATTCGAGTCATGCTTCGTCAATGTAGATGTGCCTCAAAACAATACTGTGATGTTAGGATCATTATCAGGTAAGCGTTTAGGAGTTTGGGTGGCTCATGGAGAAGGTAAATTCTTCTTGCCTAAAGCAAAGGATGCTTACCATATCGGCTTGGCTTATAGCTATCAAAATTATCCTGGCAACCCTAACGGTTCGGATCATGCTGTGGCTGGAATTGCTTCTGCAGATGGCCGTCACCTGGCCATTATGCCACATATTGAGCGGTCTTTGAAACCTTGGAACTGGCCTTATTATCCTGCAGAAGGCGCTGCAGATGAAGTAAGTCCATGGATGGAGGCATTTGTAAATGCCTATCAATGGGTAGCAAAACACTAATTGTCAAGCGGGTCGAAAGACCCGTTTTTTTGTTTACTCCAAACCTGTAAGGTGTTAAAGCACCCTTGGAGAAGCCAACTGACTACGCTACTCCTTTGGGTTTCGGTAAAAATCGTGTAATGAATTGGTGAACATCAAATTGTCAAGTGCTATGGTCCTCTGAAAAACTGTCGGGATTTTGGCAGCATCTGGAACCAACATGAGGGAGGTATTGCCATTTAATTTGAACGAGTTTCCAAATGCTACCTCCCTTTGATCAAATTTGAAATCAAAATAATACAGGTAATAGGGAATGAAACTCATGTACTGTTCCAATTTTTTTGCACTCACCGATCCGGAGGCATCAATTAAAATGAAGTCCTTTTGACTGATGATGGCCTGTTGAAATTCCACTGCATTCAAAGGAATATTGTCCAACATTGGCATTACATTGAACTGGGCATCCAACATCAACCATTTTTGGTGGAAATCAGACCATACTTCTGTCAGCACATGACCGGCTCCAATGCGGGTGGTTTCTACATCCCGAGTTTTCAGTCCTAGCGTCCTGGCTATAAATCCATTGGCAGCCAAAACACTTTTCAATACAATACCATACTCCACACATCTGAACCTTTTGCCTGACTTAGCTTCTTCAAGAATGGTGAGTGTTTGGTATTGGGATGGTTGGTTGGTTCCGCTATGTTTCCACCTGTTATGGGTCCATTGCATCAAGTGTAATATTTTCTCCAATTCGGAAGTACCATTAGCTGCAACGCTGTCCAAGTGATATTTTGCTAATAGCTGTTTCAATTCCGGTGAATTTTCATGATCCTGATAAATAAATACCAATGAGGGATCTGAATTTGGATCACTGAATGTTAATGGGCCAATCTTACGGGAAGGTGTGAGGTTCAGTGCTGCACATGAAGCCAACAGTAAGAGAATGGGGTAAAACCATATCTGCTTCCATTTTTGCATAACCATACCGCCATTTACTGGTATAAAACAAATAAATAAGGTAAAATATACTGATATAAGCAATAGAAACACAAAGGAAACATGTGTATTTAGAAAAGTACAAAAGATGCTCTAGGGCTAGTCAAATGGTGAGGGAAGGTCCAAGAACGGATAAGGAAATGTTGGGCTTTGATTTAGTGCAAGGAAATATTAGGGCTAGTGCTCCTTTTGGTTCCTTAGAGGGTAGGTTCAAATTGGATAGTTGCTCCTGTGCTGAAGAGCTAAGTTTAGGTTCTGTAAATCAGCGATGGACAAAAAATAAGCTGGGCCAAATATTTTTGGCCCAGCTGAATGATGTTAAGCTTAGTGGTCTCCGGATTTTCTTTTTGTTGTTTTATGGGCAATATGATCCTGCCAGTCTTTGCCGATAGCGGAAAGGTATTCGGAATAATTCCATGAATCAAAGGCAGCAAATAAATTGGGGTCTTTATGGGCAATATACGTTTCGTCTTCCGGCATATCAGTAATGCTGAACCCGCAACTGCGAAGCATTGAAATGATCCCTTGATGGTTTGGAGCCCACCAGTTGGTGTAATCTCCGGCAAGGCTTTTTTCTATAAAAGCCATTTTGGGATATCCTGCCTCCTTCATTCGTTCCCTATCAGTCAGATTCAGGTCATCCGGTACTTCCATAGTCTCATTGCCAGGGATGGACAGAGTCTGAAAGACAAGCAATTTATTCACTTTTTGGGCAATAATATCCAAGGCTAAAATTGGATACCGGAGATGATAGAAAACACCCATAAACCACACCAGGTCAAATTTTTCCGCTACATGAGCCAGGTCATAGATTTGCATTTTTTTAAACGTAATCTTATCCTCTAAACCAAATTGTCTTGCTACCCAAGCAGCCTGATTGAGATAATGATCATCCAGGTCAATGGCCAGAACTTCAGCCCCACGTTTGGCTAGCTCTAAGGAATAAAAACCAGCATTGCAGCCGATATCCAGTACTTTCCAACCGCTCAGATCAGCAGGAATACTGTGTTGGATTTTTTTCCATTTGAAGGAAGGAAAGTCACCGAAAAAATGTCTCGGTGCCGTTTGATTTCCATCCGGCAAGTGGATATTGTGAAACCAAGGTTCCAGTCTTTTAATATCCTCTGCTACATCCATTTCAGTTGCTCATCAGTTTAGCTTCATGACTTGGGTTTATGCTTTTACCCATTAGTTCAAGCAGGTAATTTTCCATTTCCATGGCTCTGGCCTTTGCCGTATGTGCCTTCATCACCTTTCTCATGGCATTTTCTCCTATAGATCTGCGTCTGCTTTCAGGAATATCCTGGATATAGCTGACTACATCTTCAGAACTTCTGGCAATAAGGATCTCAGAACCTTCTTCAAAAAGAGAGGTCAAACCTTCCCATTCATCAGAGATAATTGGTACCCCGCAGGCTGCTGCTTCAAATAGCCGGACGCTAGGGGAATAGCCAGCTTTAATCATGTCTTCACGTGTGACGTTAAGCGTATATTTCTGGCTGTTGTAAAAATCCCTGTGTCGGGCAGGAGGTAGATGCTCAATCCGTTCGACATTCTCCGGCCATTGGATTTCCTGTGGGTATAGAGGGCCTGCAACGACAAACAATCCATTTTCTATTTCCTTAGCTGGTTGGATGAGCAGTCGCTCCACAGTAGGTTGTCTATCTGTACTGAAGGTTCCGAGATAGCCTAGCTCCCAGTTTTTCATTTTATTCTCAGGATAATAATGGTCAGGATCTACAGAGCAGTAAAGTGCCCTAGCTGCCGGGGAATTGTAATGCTGCTCCAAATGTGTCAGGATCGGTCCACCGGAGAAGGAGAGATAAAGATCATATCCTGCAATCTGTTCCGGATGCAGGTATTCATAGTCCCCTTTTGCCAATTTAGCTAATGTGACTGGTGTATCGATATCATAAAATGCTTTTAAGCCTTTGGCTGTCTGCTGTACCCAATCGCCTACTTCAACACCACCTTGTACATAGGAACCCACAATTACGGCATCAGCTTCGGCTATATCTTTTTCATATTGCTGCTTTAGCTGCTCATTTGAAGTATATAATTCTGTCTGACAAAAGCTTGGGTTGGGCATATCCCTATGCGCTGCATAATAGGGTACATCCTTTTCCAGAAATAGGATATCATGTCCCAATCGGGAAAATTCCTTCAGCAAGGCTCTGTAAGTGGTGGCATGGCCATTGCCCCATGAGGAAGTGATGGATAGGCCGATGATGACAATTTTCATAATCTAAAACTTAAAATTAGAGCTGTGGGGTAGAGGTAAGGGACCTATTGAAGATCTCCTGCAATAAATCCGCACGGTGGTCATAAGTGTGTTTGGAAATCACTTTTTGATAGGCTGCATCTCCTATGGCTTTGGCTCTTTCCGGTGTCAGAAGGCGGAGGATTTCCACTACCTCTTCACCTGATTTTGCTACAAGTATTTCTTTTTCTGGCTCAAAAAAGAAGTCTATCCCTTCCCAATAATCCGTAATGATACATGCGCCTGCTCCGGCTGCCTCGAAGACTCTCGTTGCCGGTGAGAAGCCATATTTCGCCATGCTGTCTCGACTGATGTTCAATACTGCCATTGGACTGCAATTGAAGGCATTGTGGTCCTTGGTGTACACGTGACCGATGTATGAAATATTTTCCGGCATGGATTTGTCCGCCCAACCGCTGCCTCCGATAATAAAGCGGTGTGTTGGACAATGAGCGGCAGGTTCAATAAAAAATGCCTCAACCCGTGCTTCCCTGTCAGGAAGCCTATTGCCTAAAAAAGCAAGGCTTGCTTCAAACTTAGGCTCAGGTTTGACAGGATGGTGCGTTTCTACGTCAAGGGCATTGTAAATCGGAATGCATTTCTTGGCACCGTTTCTTTCATAGGCGTCGATCACAGGCTGCCCGCCTCCATAGGTGAGGATATAGTCAAATTGTGGAATCAATGGTCTGAAATGATCCTCGGTGTCATTTTCTATTCTATCCAAAGTGGCAGGTGCATCTACATCCCAAAATATCACCAGATTTGATTCATGTTTGAGGGCTACGGTTTTTGTTTCCAGGTAATCGTCCAGTGCACCAACACCGCTCGCCTTGATGATCACATCTGCCTGAGCAGCTTGCACCATAAGTTGGTCTATGGCTTCTTTGCCGCTTTGATAGACCACAACCTTACAGTAGTCGGGATCTTCAATGTCCCTGTTTTTTTGTCTTTCATAGATATCAGGTTCATAGAAAGTTACCTGATGTCCCATTTTATGTAAAGCTTTTACGATTCCTCTGTAATAGGTCGCAGCACCGTTCCAATAAGCTGAAACTATGCTGGACCCAAAGAATGCAATATGAAGTGGTTGGTGGTTATTCATATGCTAAGGATTATAGGGTTGTTTTCTCATTTAAAGGTACTTCAAGACCTAGTTCAGCAGCGATGGTTTCCAGTTCCAAAGCTCTATGTGTACAGGTATGCTTTTCCAAAATGGTGGTTCTGCCATGTGCTGCAAGGGATCCTGCCAGTTCTTTGTCTTCTAGTACCTGTTGGATTTGCTTTTTCATTTCAGTGCCATTGGCTACACTGAGGTAATCTTTTTTTTCGGAAAAAAGATGCTCACTGTCCTTCCAAGGCGAACAGATCAGAGGGATACCACTTGACATGGCTTCAAAAGGCCGGATGGTTGGAATCCCTGAAAGCAATTTGACATAAGGTCCTCTTGGTACATGTACGGTCACGCTGTATTGAGAGAAAATTTCAGGAGCCTTGTAATTTGGGAGCCAGCCCCCATAAGTAATGCCAGCATCTTCAAGTGCTTTGATGGCTTCTTGGGAATAGCGGACACCATAAACTGTTGCTTTCAGTTGTAGTGCTTTGACAGGTTCAATAAGGAAGTTCATCAACTCCAGCGTACGCTCATTATCCCCCCAGTTGCCGATCCATACCAGATCGCCTTTTTTCTCTTCGCTGACAATAGGTTTAAAAAGGTCCTCATCTGCGGCTTCATGCCAGGTCCATGCTCTGCTGACCCAGCTTCTTTTGAGATAGATTTCCCTGATGACATTGCCAAATACCAATGCGCCGTCATAATGTCTGAAATCATACGCTGACATGCTCATGACATCCGATACAGCCCTGTGGTGCGTGTCATGAAAGAGGAGCTTGAAGCCCATTTTTGCCTTCAAATCTCCAATATCAGCCACCAACTGAGGGCTGTTCCATTCATGGACGATCACCAGGTCTGCGTCTCCGATAAGCTGCTCAAGATTATCTTTTTCAGTGTTGTAGAAATTGGTTTTGAGGGTAGGGTAGTAGCTGTAAAACTCCTCTATCTTGTCTTCTCCGTGATCTTGGATCAGGTTGCGGAGTGACCAGTTGTTTTCTTGCTCAAATACCTGCACATCATGGCCTCTTGCCTGTAAAGCTTTGACCGTTCCTCTTAAAAAATGTGCATTCCCATGGTTCCAATCAGAGACCAGGGAATGATAAAACATGGCTATTTTCATGATATTGGTTAGTTTGGTGGACAGGTGTAGCAGGAATCCTGGCAGCAACCAGTTGCCTGTATAGCCTGTAATAATTTTTCCCCATTTCCTCTGCGGTGTAGATTTCCGATTTGGCTAGGGCTTTTTGACCCATCATTTCCCGTAAAGCTTCATTACTGATCAGCTGTTCTAGGGAATCAATGATTTCTTGAGGGTCTTTTGGATCAATGTAGATTGCAGCTGAATCCCAGATTTCCTTTAAAGAATTGATATTACTCAGGACCAGTGCGCAGCCGGATTTGGCTGCTTCCAAGACAGCAAGTCCAAAAGGTTCATAGGTTGCCGGCATCACAAAAATGGATGCACGGGCAAGTTTATCCTTCATTTCTTCAGGAGATAGCTGACCAAGAAAATGCACATTTTGCGCATTGGTTTGATCTGCTTTTTTGCTGTCAATATTGCTTCCGGCGATGTAGATTGGCCAAGAAAGTCTATCGGCAATATCGGCGAGCAGTTTGATGTTTTTCGCCTCGTCCCATAATCTCCCTGCGCAGAAGATAAAGGGTTCTTTTTCTTTTATTGGACTGGCATGATATGACCCATTGTAGATGATGGAGGAATTGTTTATTTCTCCATAGATTTCCTTTGCCTGTCGCAGCATGGCTATTGTAGGAGCGACTACTGCATCGGATTTTACCAGTGCCTTACGTACTACTTTCGCATAAGGATCCCAACTTTCAGGTGCTCTTTCTCCTTTTACTGCCTGCCACCAAGTCTGAACACAAGAATGAAGAACAGTGACAGTAGGGACATTCCAGAATTGAGCCGCTTGGGCGTAATTGTTGAAATGCATGATATCCGGTTTGACTTTTAAATAAATCCTGCTTATCCACTCCTGGGCCTTTTCCACATCTCTCCATGGATTTTCCATCCATTCCAGTTTGAAATTACTTTCATACAGGAAGACATTGTTCAGTTCATTGAGTTGAAGATGTTGGGCTTTTGTAGGAAAAGCCCCCATGGTTAGCAGATGGATTTCTACAGGATATTGCTGCAAAGCCCTGCAGAGATCAATAGTATATGTCCAGACACCACCGATTGTATCGGCAGTCATCATAATTTTCAGGTTACCTTTCATAAATGCTATCGATAATTTGTGCACACTGTACAAGTTCAGCTGATGTATTTGGATCATGTTTTTGACCCTGAAGGAGTTGCTCAGCCCAGACTAGACCTGCTTTTCCACTCCAGTCATCCTGTTCATTGGTTAGCAGTTCAGTTTTTGTGCCGCGATATTTTTCACTATAAAAATTGTAGAATGAGCCGTCGACATTCTGAAAAGATGCTCCACCCTCAGTGCCGTAGCATTTGAATCCAATGACAGCATCTTGGCCTGCCGAAACATGCCAGCTGCATTCCAAGGTGATGGCGGTATGGTGTTCCGTAAGCATGCTCACTTTTGCAAAGTCTTCCACCGTACCTTCATTTTTCTGAATCAGCCTTCCTTTGCTAAAGAGGTGACTGTTGATTTCGGTGATTTTGGGGAATCCAAGACTCCACATGGCTAAGTCGATCAGGTGGATGCCCAGATCCATGACACAGCCTCCTCCTGATTGCTTTATGTCATAAAACCAGTCTTTGTCAGGTCCATAGGCATTGTGAAACACCAATTCAACAGCATATATATGGCCCAGTTCACCACTCAGTATGGTTTCATGGAGTTTTTGAAATGCTTTGGTATAGCGATATGAGAGATCAACTGCCAGAAGCTTGTCAACCTTCTTTGAAGCTGCAACCACCCGCTTTACTTCTTCAGCTGTGCGCCCCAATGGTTTTTGACAGAAAACTGATTTTCCGGCAAGCAGTGCTGCTTCTGCCTGTGCTGCATGCATGGCGCTAGGCGTTGCAATGACAATGCCGTCCAGATCAGGCATGTCATAAACCTCATCTATATCCGAAGCCAATTGGCATTCCGGTGCCATTTCTAGGGCAGTTTGTGCCTGCACTACATCCGGTTCTGCAATAATGCTTGCTGCTGCTTTTCCGCTGTTGAGAAGGACTTCCATCCTGTTTCTACCGATCCAGCCTACCCCGATAAACCCCAGGGCTAAGGCTGTCTTTTCCTGATCTATCTGTAGCATATTAAGTATTGGTCAAGATTGCTTTGATAAAACCATCTGGTCTATTCTGCAGGTGTTCAAAAGCTTCACTGGCTTTTTCTAAGGGAAAAACATGAGTGAACAAAGGGAATGGATCCATTTGTCCATTTTTAATGGCGTCAATAGCTTTTTGAATGCCTTGAATATATTGCTGAGGATCCCTTTCATGGGCACTGATCATGTCTATACCTTTCCAGTTCAATTCCTGTACATTGACCTGTCGCATTCCATCTTGATGAAATCCAGCTACAATCAATTTTCCCCGCACTTTGGTAAGTTCTATGGACAGGTTGAGCGGCCATTCTTTGCCAGTCACTTCTATGACCCTATCACAGCATGTACCTGCTGTGATTTTTTCAACCTTTTTGATAATGGCATAATGGTCGTCTAGGGGGATCAGATGGTCTGCACCAGCTTCCGAAGCAGCCTGAAGTGAATAATCCCGCTTAGAGATGGCAATGACCTCTGCACCGGCAAATTTTGCCAGTTGGATCAACAGTAATCCCAAGAATCCAGCACCTACAATGGCTACCTTGTGTCCTTTTTGAATCTCGCTTCTGTGGAAGATATTCATCGCACAACCCAGCGGTTCGCCAGGAAATGGAAGTCCATCTAGTTCAGCAGGAAGTCGTACAACTTCCTCGGCTTTAGCCACATCAAATTCGGCATAAGCATGATAAGAAAGACAGGCAACACGATTGCCTATTTGAAAGTTGGTGACACCTTCACCCAAAGCTTCAATGGTTCCCCATCCTTCATGGCCAGGATTGCCAGCTGCTACCGGATATTCAAACCAGTCCCTTCCTTCCCATACAGGGATATTTGAGGCACATAAACCAGAACCTTCGAGTTTGATCCGGACTTCGCCTGGTCCTGGCATGGGGACAGGAACAGTCTGCACTTCCAGTTTGCCTGGGGCGGTCAATACTGCTGCCCTCATGATTGTAGGAGTAGTTTTTGACTCCTTGCTACTGCTGTTGATTTGTGTTTGCATCAAGCCATTGCTTTAGAGGTTTTATTTCTTTCCGGTAGTTTTATTCCTTTGGAGTCGCAGAGCCAATGCATCAATGCCTCTAGACCCTCACTTACAGCATAGGCTGGTTCCCATCCTGTAGCCTCAGCGAATTTTGCGGTATCAGTCACGTAGTACTGCTGATCTCCGGTTCTCCATTCTTCAAATGAAACCTGCATGTCTTTGCCGGTTTTTTCTTTGATCATGTTGAGGATTTCGATCAGGCTTGTGGTATTTCCAGGGCCGCCTCCTATGTTGAAAGCATTGCCGGAAATGTTCTTCATGTTTTTCTGTGCAAGCACAAATGCATTGACCAGATCGTCTACAAATAGAATATCTCTTACCTGCTTGCCGTTACCATAAATGGTGATTGGCTTATCTTCTAAGGCTCTGATCAGGAAATGGGCTACCCATCCTTGATCCTCAGTGCCAAATTGATGTGGTCCATAGATGCAGCTCATCCTAAATACGACTGTATCAAGTCCATAGGACCTTGAGTAGTCAAGAACATATTGGTCAGCAGCACCTTTGGAGCAGCCATAAGGACTGTGGAAATCAAGTTCACGTGCTTCTCCTATTCCGTTATTTTTGATTTTTTCGTTTTCAGGATAGTATCTGGTCTCATCTGTACTTAGGCCCAGATCTATCAAATCACCATAGACCTTGTTGGTTGAAGTAAAAATCAAAGGAGGTTTGGTCGTAGATTTCCTTATTGCTTCCAGCACATTGAATGTCCCGATGATATTGACTTCCAAATCATGGGTTGGATTGATCAGAGAAGAAGTCACTGCCACTTGGGCTGAAAAATGAAAAACCTGATCTGCATTGTTGACACAAGCTTCCAAAATTTGCTTTTCCCTTATGTCAGCAACTTGAATAATCACCCTGTCTCCATAGGTTTTTTGAAGCCATTGTAGATTTTGTTCTACACCTGGACGGGAGAGATTGTCATAGACCATTACTTTCTTTCCTTCATTGAGTAGTCTTTCCGCAAGGTTGGTCCCGATAAATCCCGCTCCTCCTGTTATCAGTGTGTATTTTTCTTTTGAAGGAACCTCATAGGTCTTATGGATATATGGATGCTGGTCTATTTTTTTGACTCCGGATTTAGCCAGCAGCCTGTAAAGTAGTTTTTCGGTGCCATCAGCTTTTCTCATCCCAAAATGGTATTCTCTTTCATCAAGATGAAAGCCGCCAACTGTGGCATATTCAGGTGCTAAGTCCTTAAGTCTATACCAATACACGCGGTCAGCGTTGGTAGCGAGAACTGATTTGAATTCTTCCCATTGCTTGTATTCATCATTCTGCCAGGTAGAGAATCCCGCTTCAGAAATCCACACTTGCTTGTCAAGTCCATATTGGTTTAGCACTTCTCTTACTTCCTTAAGATTTTGCTCCCAAGAAGTCCAATGCTGGTCAAAAACCCCAGGAAATCCATGTACACCTATAGCATCTATGCACTTCAGGGCATTTTTTTCTGCCATGATCTTTAGCCAATTCGGATCAATCGGACTCATTCCGCCAAGAAGGGTTTTTTTGCCTTTTTTTTGCGCCCAATAGGCAGCCATTCCGATCATGGTAGCAAATTTGTCCCAGGAAAAATCCATCCTGAAATCGTATTCGAGGATGTTGTTGGGCTCGTTCCAAAGTTCTACCCATTCAAAATATTTCCCATACCTCGTGATCATCACATCCAGAAAGTCAGCATAGGCTTTAAGGTCTTTTGGTGGAGAAGAGACTTTCTCTGCTTCACCTATGGATGGTGGGGTATATAAAAAGCATGGAAGGATTTCCACATGTTGATGAAGTTCTTCAAAAAGCCAATCATACCATTCCGGGCTTCCCTCTTGGTGCCAATCCGCCCAGGAAACTCCCGTTCGGATATGTTTGATTCCCATCTTGTTGAGATCGGCAATGACTTCTTTTACTTCCTCATATGCACCTGGTCTGAACCATTCTACTATGCCTACATGTGAGGTATCTGGTATGGATTTGATATCTTTCATTTCAGTTGTAGGATTAAACGGTTAAACCTCTAGAAGCCAATTCTTCAGTTGCTTTGCTGACACTATCCACAGCAATCTGACCTTCCAGCCACTCAGCTAGTTCGCTGAGCCCATCTTCAAAACCTACCTGAGGTTCAAAACCCAAAATGGATTTGGCTTTGCTCAGGTCAGCAAAGCAATGTCTGATATCGCCCACGCGGTATTTTCCGGTGATTTCAGACTGGATTGGTTTGTCCATCACCTTAGCAAGTTTTTCGGCGATGTCTCTGATGGTGTATTGGTTGCCGCTGCCTATGTTGAGGACTTCCCCATCGGCTTCAGGAGTTTCTAGGGCCAATCTGCATGCTCTTGCCACATCTTTTACATGGACAAAATCCCTTTTTTGCATACCGTCTTCAAAAATCAAAGGTGGATTGTCATTGAGCAATCGAGAGGCAAAAATGGCTAAGACTCCAGTATAGGGGTTTGAAAGCGCCTGTCTTGTACCAAAGACATTAAAAAATCTCAAAGCTGTAGTCGGGATGTTGTAGGCTTTTCCTGTTATCAGACAAAGACGCTCCTGATCATATTTTGACAAGGCATAAATGGAAGAGATATTCGGCTTTTTGGTTTCTGGAGTTGGCAACGGTTGGTAAACCTGATAGTGCTCCCCATACATTTCCCAATTCTGCTTTTTCTGGTCTTCAAGTTTGCGCTCACAGTCTTGTACAAGCTCGCCGGAAGGAGTTTGATACAAGCCTTCACCGTAAATGCTCATACTTGAAGCCACAACCAATTTGCTTACGGGACTCTCGATTAAAGCTTCCAAAAGCACAGCTGTCCCTACATTGTTGACAGTGGTATATTCTTCAAGTTGATACATGCTTTGTCCTACACCGACCATGGCTGCGAAATGAAAAACTGCATCGACATCTTTGAGTGCCTGACGGACATCATTACTGTTTCGGACATCGCCTACTAAAAGTTCAACATCCGGATGCAGGTAATCAGGCCTTTCTGCATTTGGTCCATGGACCTGTTCGCTGAGATTGTCCAGAGCCCTGACAAGATATCCGTGGTTGAGCAATTCATCTGCAAGGTGAGATCCTATAAATCCTGCACCTCCTGTTATCAAAACTCTTTTTTTCATGGTAATAAATAATAGTGGTCAATATTTAAAAACTTTGGCTATTTGGCCGGGTAATGATTTTATGGATTGCTGCTGAGCCTGACTTGGATAGGGTATACCAAACATCATCAGCAATATCTTGTGGCGAAAGGCTACCCATTCCGATATCAGCAACCGATTGCTGCCCAGATAGCTGATGCTCAAAGAATGAGGTATCTGTTACTCCAGCAGCAATTACTGAAACCTTGATCTTTGGCATTTCTTCGATCCTTAAGGTTTCTGCAATGACTTCAAGAGCGGCCTTTGATGAACTGTAAATTCCTCCATAGCTATAGATTTTATTTGCAGCAACTGAAGAAATAAAGATCACCTGTCCTGATTGCTGCATGGGAGGAACAAATGCCCTGATACAGCGCAGCGCCCCCATCACATTGACTTCAAATACCCGTTGCCATTTTTCCGGATCTCCTTCAGTGAGTTTCTCATGGATGCCTATACCTGCATTCAAGATCAAAATCTGAGGTAATAGATCATTCTTGTGTAGCCAGTCAAAAAGCGCATCAACCTCATTGCCCTTGCTAATGTCACAACTTCTGAAAATCAGCTTTTTGTGAGGTGACTCAGGTGGTGTCAGATCGGCTATCACAACCTTCAAACCTTCATCGTTTAGTTTTTCAGCTATGGCTCTTCCTATACCTCTGGAACCACCTGTGACTAAAGCAACAGTTGGGTTTTTAAGGTCAACCATTTTAAATTGCTTAAGATTAAATAAAAACCGAATAAATTTTAAAAGAACGTTATACAAACATAATAATCCAACTTATTGTAAATTTTATAATATTAGTAAAGAAAGTTGTATAATTATAGATGATGCTGATGAAGCTGAAAAATTGCCCTTTTTTCGTTGCAAACCCCGTTGGCCTTGATAGCTAATGAGTTAAAAAAAAAAGGTCTGCCAAATGATTGGCAGACCCTGGTGTGATATTAGTTGGATTTGTTTTCAACTGATCAGAGGAAAAACTTCCCTTAGTTTACCGTTTCTCATCCACAGGCCGACCCAAGCCAATAGCCCGATATAGACGGGAAACAAGGTGTGGGAAAAGAGCGGGTTGTCGATCCGCACATGGGAGGCCACTGCGCCTCCGAGGTAGCCGGTAAGGATTACTGCCCCAAGGACAGAGGTCCTTGGAATGGCATAAAGCAGCGTGGCCGTGAAACCTAGGATGCCGTGCAGGAGGATGTGGTGTGGTTGAAAGCCCAGTTGGCCTACGGTGGTTTCGGTGACTTCAGGAATGCCGGCAAACTTAATCCCTGCATCAAAAAGCATAAATAGAATAACGAGGATACTCAGGACCCTGCCTGTCCATAGCTGTGGGGAAGAGATTTGGTTGTTCATTGTTTTTTATCTTTGGGTGAATTGTTTTCCGATGCTCTGAACTTTACAATATCGCGGATAAGGTCCAGCGGGAGTGGGCGGTTGTGGGGAAACCTGACACTTCCTTTGGCAAAGGTATAGGCTTGGAGCCGTTCGGTAAATTCATTGATGCCGGAAGGAGTGGGGTACAGCCCGATATGTCCTGCAAAGCCCCCGAAATGGACCAAATTTCCGTTCCGCTTGTAAGTCGGCATGCCGTAGCTGATGCATTCCTCCGCATCGGGCACTTCCTGCAGGATGATCTCCCTGACCTGATGCAGGCGTTCCTGTACCTCTGGGGTAAAATCAGCAATGTATTGGTCTACTGATGCAATCTCCTTCTTCATGATTGGATTGCTTCTTGAAGTTGCCTTATATCGATTTTCTTCATCTGCAACATGGCATCCATGGCTTGCTTGGCTTTTTGTTTATCCTCATGGAAAATATAGCTCCCTAAGTCTGCTGGAACGACTTGCCACCATACCCCAAACCGGTCTTTAAGCCAACTGCATGGGGCGGCTTCACCTTCTTCCACTAATGAATTGTAAATCTGGTCTAGCATTACTTGGTCTTTTACCTGCACCATCAGCGAAACCGCATCGGTAAAGGTTGCAGGCATGGGTACCCCGCTGTCCATGGCTGAAAAAAGTTGGCCGTGAAGCAGATAATCCCCGTACATCACATTCCCTTTTACCTCACCTTCGGGATATGGAAACCAGGCCTTAATTCCTGAATGGGGGATTGTCCTGGTGTACAGCTCCATTGCGGCAACGGCAACACCGTTTTGTTGGTAGGGAAAAAGCAGGCATGGCATCAGCCTGACTGCCGCATCGGGATTGAGGAACAACTGCCAGGATACCCCGTAGCGGTCCTGAAGGAAACCGTACCTTTCGTTCCAGTCATAGCGCTGCAGCGGCATCATCACCATCCCATCAATGGACAGTTGCTGCCAAAGCATGTCGATTTCAGCCTCGGTTTGGCAGTGGTAGGAAAATGAGATGGACGGTGTCAAAGGGGATCTTCCGCCGTTCATGGCCATAAACCTGTGGCCACCGATTTCAAAGGTGACGGAGTAAAATCCATTCTGGTCATCTTTGCCCGTCTCATGGATTATCTTCATGTCGGGAAAGGTGGTTTGGTAAAAGGCCGCAGCCGCAGCAGCTTCTTTGTCAAACCAAAGGCAGGTACTGATCATTAGGTCGTTCATAGGTGTCGGGGTTAAAAGTTAGCCAAAGTAGCTAAGCAATCAAAGTTAACCCAAATGTAGCAGGTCTCTAATGGCAATTCCGACATTCTGAAGGGTTGATTGCGTCAGGTGATTGCGCTAAATTTAGGGTATGAAAACAATCACCATCCTTGTTCCCCAACATGCGGTTCCGGCAGCCATTGTGGATCCCCAGTACCTGTTTACGGCGGTAAACGGTTTTTTCAGCCAGGCAGGGCATCAGCCTTTTTTTAAGGTGCAGTTGGCCGGTGCGCAGCGTGAAGTGCAGCTGCTCAACGGCCTGATGACCATCCGCCCGGAGTTGCTGCTTGAGGAAGTCGGGCATACGGATCTGGTGATAGTGCCTGCGATTGCGGGCAACATGAAGGATGGCATTGCGGCCAATGAGGCGCTTTTTTCCTGGATCAGCAGCCAGTATGCCAAAGGTGCGGAAGTGGCCAGTCTCTGTGTAGGGGCGTTTCTATTGGCCTCCACGGGTTTGCTGAATGGCAAAACCTGCTCCACCCATTGGCTTTTTGTACAGGAGTTCAGGGAGCGCTTTCCCGAGGTCATAGTCATGCCTGATCGGGTGATAACGGAACAAAACGGCATCTATTCCAGCGGAGGGGCGAGCTCCTACTGGAACCTGCTGCTGTATCTGGTGGAAAAATACACAAGCAGGGAAATGGCCATTATGGCTTCAAAGTTTTTCCTTTTGGACATCGAAAAAAACAGCCAGTTGCCCTTCAGTATTTTTCAGGGCCAGAAGCAGCACGGGGATGAGCTGATTCTTGCACTGCAGAAGTACATTGAGGCCAAATATCAGGAGCGGCTGTCTGTGGATGAGCTCTCCGAAAGGTACGGAGTTGGCAGAAGGACCTTGGAAAGAAGGTTCAAGAAATGCACCAGCAACACGCTGATTTCCTACATCCAGCGGGTGAAGATCGAAGCTGCCAAAAGGATGCTGGAACAGGGACTCTCCAATGTGAATGAGGTGATGTATGATGTGGGCTATTCGGATCCTAAGGCCTTCAGAGAGGTGTTCAAGAAGTACACCGACATGACACCTATGGACTACCGGTCCAAATTTGCCAAAGAACTAGCCCTTTCCTAAGCTACTTCAGCCCTTTTCTTTCTTCATAAACTTCCCCAGGAATTACAGCTGCTGCCTTGTTTCCAAAGTTGTTGCGCACAAAATTCAGGATATCAGCGATCTCCTCATCTGAAAGATGGGCATAAGCCGGCATTTCCTGGTTGTACACCTGCCCGTTCACTTTGATCTCACCGGATAGGCCGTGGAGCAGGATACGGATCAGCCTACCTTTATCCCCGGTCACCCAATCTGTCCCAGCCAAAGGCGGGATCAGGTCCTCCGAACCCGTACCTTCCGGCCCATGGCAGGTCAGGCAATGCTGCACATACAGCTTGCTGCCTGCTTCAAATTCTTCACTGACAGGATAGCTCCAGTTTTCATCCATCAATTCCATGGCTTCTTGGTCTTCCCTATACACCGGCAGCCCTTCGGCCAATTTTTCCCCTTGCTTCAATTTGCGCAGCCTGAGGATACGGTCAGGTACTTCCGGCAGGCCTTCGTACATCCAAGGCTGGAAGCGGGGATGCCAGTCGCGGTTGCTCGTCGTGATGAAGATCTCACCCGAAGGGGATACGGCGATGTCCCGCAACCTGCCAAATGCCTGCTGCAGGAAGATCCGTTCATTGGTGACCGTCTTCCCTTCGAGCGTGAGCAGGCGCAGAGACCTGCCTTTCATGGTGGCGAGCAGGAGCGTGTTTTCCAGTTCGGGAATGTTATCGTGGCTGTAATGCGCAAGACCTGCCGTTGCCAGGGTGGGGGTAAAGGCAATCAGCGGTTCCCGGATGTTGTTTTCATCGCAATAGGCTTTTTCAGCTTCCGTATCACAGAAACCCTGCACGTCCGGCCAACCGTAGTTGCCGCCTTTGCTGATCAGGTTGACCTCGTCGTCATTGAGCGGGCCGTGGTCTGTTCCGTATAGATTTCCCTGCCTGTCCATGGTAAGGCCCTGGGTGTTGCGAAAGCCAATGGCCCATACAGGACTTCCCGGATAGGGATTGTCAGCTGGGACGGAGCCGTCCAGTGCCATCCTGAAAACCTTTCCTCCCGGAAATTCAGGATTCTGGGTAAGTGAGGTTTTGCCTACATCCCCCAGGGAAAAGTAGAGCAGGTTGTCCGGTGAGATCAGGATTCTGGAGCCGTTGTGGTAGGTGGCTCCGGGCAAGCTGTCCATCAGGATCAAAGGATCCTCTAACTTACCGTCTTGGTAGCTGTACCTGACCAGCCGGGATGCTATGGATTCTTCCTGACCTGGCCTGGGAATGGCAAAGGTGTAATGCAGAAATACAAAGTCCTCATCCGGGTGAACCGCCATGCCGAGTAGGCCATAGGACTTTTTGGCAATAAGATCAGGGACGCGGAAAACTTCCAGCTGCTCCCCGGTGGACAAATCCATTCGGTGTACCGTGCCTTTGAGTTGGGTGTACCAAAGTACGCCCTCAACACCTGCTTCCACATCCCAGGGAACCTCAAGGTCCGTGACCTGTTCCACAATGGCCAAAGTGGTATTGCCCAGGTCCAGGTAGCCGATGATCTGCTCTTCAGCTTGTTTTGTTGCGCAGGCAGTGCTAATCAGGATACATGCGGCGATCGCCAATCTGTTTAAAGTCATCAATGACATGGTTATATGAATCTACTGTAGCATCCCGGTTGCTATCCCTTTTGCACTTTCCTTTTCAAAGTTAAACCATAGGGATGTGACTGAAAACTCAAGTTAAAAGATTATGGGGAAAATGGGTATTGGTTTTTGACAAAAGGCTCAATCATTGAACAGGAAAAAGCCAAAACCACCTGGATCGCGGATGATGATGTTGTCAACTATGCCTTCTTTGTTGAAGTGGGTGATTTCCTCTGTGATGGGGATTTGGAGTGTCCTGATTTTGGCGATGATCTCCGGGTTACCTTCTTTGCCGTTGAAATAGGTCATGGACGGATTGAAAAACAGGTGGGGACAGACCAGAGGCTTCATCAGCGTAACGGTCAGACCGCTCAGGGAAAAGGAGGCAAAGCCGCTCTCCACACTTCCCCCGTTCAGCTTGAAGCCTAGGGCCTGATATATGGCCGCGGATTTCGCCAAGTCCACCGTTTCCAGGCTCAGCCCCGCAAAATTGCCCAACACGCTGTAGCCTTCTTCCTGTACCTGAAGGTCTGTCTCAAGTTTTCCGCTCACCAGGTAGATCCAGACCCCTGAGGCATCTGACAGCAGGTAGCCATCGTCTGTAGGGATGAAGTAGGTAAGTGAAAGGATTTTCTCCAGCACATCGCCCCAGTCCTCCCTGTAAAGCACGATGCCTGCACGTGCAAAACGGTCTTGGTTGATCCGGACAAATACTTTTCCGTCTGTCAGCAGGTCATCCTGATTGACAGCTTTAAAACCCAGTTTCCGATAAAATTCAAGGCTTTTCGGAAAATCAGGAGTGGGGGTCTGGAGAATGGCTTGGGTTTCCATTAGGTAGTTGTTAATTATCAGGAAGATAGGAAAAAGTGGCGAGTATTTAGTATTTAGTATTTAGTATTGAGTATTGAGTATCGAGTATCAAGTATCGAGAATGGTAAGAATCAAGAATCAAGAATCAAGAATCAAGTATTGAATATCGAGTCAGGTATCAGGTATAGTATCAAGTATCAAGAATAAAGTAATGAGTATCAGGTAGCAGGTATAGAGTATCTTAATGTTAATGCGCGAAAAAAACAACACCTAAATCAGGCATTGTCAAAGATTCTTACGTCTTACGTCTAAAAACTCAAGACTCATATCTCAATACTCACTACTCATTAAACATCAAATTCCTTCCTACCACGGGATCAACAAATGTGCCCTGGATTTCATTTCTGTTCTTCACAACGATATCCAATGGCTCCATTCTAGGTTCGTCGGAAAGGTCAAAGGTCCCGAAGTGCATGGGGATAAAATAGTTTCCCCCTATTGAATTAAATGCAGCTATGGCATCTTTAGGACTGATGTGGCCTTGATGCATAAACCATTCGGGCTTAAAAGCGCCTATTCCCATTAGGCAATAATTAGGGCTTCCAAGTGTGGCTTTGATGTCTTCAAAATGCCTGCCTTTGCCACTATCACCCATAAAATAGATTGTTTCTGTGCCATATCGGATATAAAAGCCACCCCATAAAGAAGTATTGTCATCATTAAGCCATCTTTTTGACCAATGCCTTGCAGGAACATAGGTGATCTCAATTCCTGATGTCTCTCCAAATTGTTGGTACCAGCCGGCTTCTTGCACTTGGTTTCCATTAATCCATGATGAAATAACACTTTCAATACCCAATCCAGTCAAGATCTGCATCTCAGGATTGTGTTGCGCAAGGTGCTTGATGCTTTTCTGGTCACAATGATCCCTGTGGTTGTGACTCAACAAAAGGAAATCTATAGCCGGAAAATGCTCAATAGCAATTGGTAAGGGATGATCTCTTTTGAGAAAAAAACTATCGAACAACAAAGGGTCAGTGATGATTACTTTGCCATTTGCCCGGATTAGGTAGGTCGCATGTCCGAGCCACATGATAAAATCCTTATCACCTGCCAATACATTTCGGCCATCTTCTACCATTGGGACTCTGGTTTCTGATTTTTTATCTGCTTTTTGGGGATTTGTACTCAATTGCCATTTAAGTAAATCCTTAAAACTTGATTTAAATGGCTCATCCAAATTGACAAATTTACCTGAACCATCCATAGGAGTGCCTTTCCATGCAGAATCATCTTTTACTGTCAATAGGTCGGGATTGGAAATGTAGGTCATTTGAGCTGACTCAGGTGTTGTAATGTCGGTGATGAGCAGGTAGAATAGAATAGGAAGCAGGGCAATAGCATATCTCCATGGATTTTTCATCTTACATTTGCAACACAGTTGCTTTGCTTATTGTTCAACTTGTAAACAGACACTCCAAAAGATCTGAGGGGGAATTAACTTTTTCAAGTTTGGCGGATTCAACTTCTTTTTTAAGCTCAAGCTCCAATTCAAATATCAGTCCGTCTACAAATACTTTATCCATTTGAAGTTCTCTGTAAAAATCTGCAGCCTTTCTTTTACCTGTCAATGGAATTCCATAAGTCCTGAAGATTCCAATTGCCTTTTTGATTTCTGTGATGTTTTTCATGGTGTATAATGTTGGTTGGTCAAATATATAATAATGTTTAGTTGGTCAATTCAACCGGAGGCTATTCCTGCCTCCGGTTAACATTTTTTAATGGATACTCGGTGGCAACAGTTTGTAAACCACTGGCGTGACGATCCTAGACAGCAAGGTGGAGCTGATCAACCCACCGATCAAGACGATCGCCAAAGGCGAAATCAGCGGGTTGGTGGACCAGGCGATGGGCAACAGTCCCCCGATTGCTGTCAGCGTGGTCAACACGATGGGCAGGAACCTGATTTCCCCTGCTTCCCTGATGGCCGTGTCAAGGGACTTGCCTTCTGCCCGCAGCTGATTGGTAAAGTCCACAAGCAGGATGGAGTTTTTGACTTCAATGCCTGCGAGTGCGATCAGACCTATGATGGCCACAAACGAGAGGGAGTTGCCGGTGACCCAAAGTGCCGTCAGTGCCCCGACCATGCCCAAAGGAATTACGGACAAAACGATTACCGTACTTTTGAAGGTCTTGAACAGCAGGATCAGCACGGCGATAAATAGGAATACCGTCACGATGACTACTGTTTCAAATCCTCCAAAAGACTCCTGCCTGGACTCCACTTCACCACCCATGGTATAGTTGTATCCATCGGGCAGTTTCATTTTATCCATTTTGGAAATGACTTCAGAAATTACCCGATCAACCAGAAATCCCTCCTGCACAAAAGCCGTGACGGAAACCGTGCGCGTTTTGTTGATGTGATCGATATAAAGTGGGGAACTTTCCAATGTCAGGTCCGCAACTTGGTTGACCGGGATGGCAGCTCCATGGGCGTTGTTGAGGAAAAGCCGCTCAAAATTCACCAGAGAAGCCCTTTCTTCTTTTGGACTGGTGATCAGGATTTCTGTCTTTTTGCCCGTGGCATCCGAAAAACTGCCGAGCTTCAACCCTGCAATGGCCAAGCGGACAGAGCGGTCAACGTCCAGGATATTCAGTCCAAGCGCACGGGCCTTTTCTTTTTGGATGGCGACCCGAATGTCTGTCTTGAGGTGAGACACCGGATTGTCCACATAGATGGCACCAGCTGTCTGCCGGAGCATCAGCTCTACCTCTGCAGCAAGCCTGCGAAGACTGTCGAGATTTTCTCCGGCAAGCCTTACTTCCACCGGTGCTACCATAGGAGGCCCTTGTTCAAAATTTTTAACTTCTATCTTAGCTCCTGTGTAGCCGGCAAAGTTGCTGCGGAGCTGCTCCGTAATCCTGACCTTGTCCTTGCTGTCCGTGTCAGGCTTGAGTTGTACAAAAAGTTGCGCAAAATCCGACCTTTCGTTTTCTGGAATGACATTGTAATAGATACGGGGATTGCCTTTGCCCACATTGGTGAAGAAATAATCCACCTCTGGGATGGCTTTCAAAGCCTGTTCCACATCCTTGGTAAAGGAGTCTGTCTGTCCGATTTTGGTTTGTATGGGGGAGACGACATTGACCAGAAACTGCGGTTTTTCGGTTACAGGGAAAAGACTGAACCCGATGATAGGGAAAATACCCATGGATGCCGCAAAAATCACAGAAGCCAAGACAAGCGTCTGAACTGGTTTATTCAGAGCCCTCTCCAACAGCGGGGCGTAGCTTTTTGAAATGGCGGTCTGAAGGGATCTCAGGAAAAGGTTTCCACCTGCTGCGCCATGTGACTTGAGTAGTCTGCTGCTTAGGAAAGGAATGATGGTCAGGGAGACCAACATAGAGGCCAAAACCGAAGTGATGACCGCCACAGGAAGGCTCCGGATAAAGTCGCCTGCACCTTCGGGCAAAAACACCAGCGGCATAAATGCTATGATCAGGGTGACGGTACATCCGACTACGGAAAGTCCGATCTGTTTGGTACCCATCAGCGTGGCTTCCATTCGGCTATGTCCTTCCCTAATCCAACGCTCTATGTTTTCCACCACCACAATACTGTCATCCACGAGCAGCCCAAGCGCCACCACTAAGCCTACGATGCTCAGCTGGTTCAGGCTGTATCCCAGCATGTTGAGCATGACCAAACCTATGGCCAAGGACAGTGGAATGGAAATCATGACAATCAAGGCAGCCCTACCACCCAGCGGCAAGAGTGTTATGGAAACCAAGAGAATGGCTATGACAAAGTCAAAGCCCAACCCACCCAGTCTTTTGTTGACGAATTCCGCCTGGTCAAAAGCCACCACCATGTCAATGTTGGGAGGAAGGGTGGGTTTGAAGTTGTCCAGTACCTTTTGGTATTGCTCCTGGACCTGGGAGATGTTGTTGCCTTCTTTGAGTGCAGCGGTCACGAATACCGAGCGGTATCCGTTCAGGCGGGTGATGTGTTTCTGCTCGGTGTAATCCAGGTGCACAGCCGCTATATCTTTCAAAGCCACGTTTTTACCTTGCACCGAATACACCAGCGTATTGGCGATTTCCTCTACATCGCGGAAGTTTCCACTTGTCTTGACGTTGAAGGCTTTGTTTCCGGCTTCCACAGTGCCTCCTGGAATATTGCCGATCTCACTTTGGATGCTGCCCAGGACAGCCTGCAAAGGGATGTTCATTTGAGCCATTTTTTCTAACTGCAGATCAATTCGGACGATCTCGTCCGGAAGCCCGTGGATCTTCACCTCTTTGAGTGCAGGTACTTTTTCAAGTGCTTCCTGTAGCCTTTCTGCATACTTGCGGAAAGATTCACGGGAGCTGTTTTCACTGATCAAGCCGATCTGCAAGATGTTGACCAGAGAAGGTGTGATCTTGTTGATGTCTATGCTGTAAATGTCTTCCGGAAGCTCGCTCCGCATGCTGTTGACTTCGCGGACCAGTTCCTGGTACTTGTCGTTGACATTGCTTTCATATTTGTATTCTACGGTGAGCACAGCCACGCCGTCACTGATCTTGGTCTTGATGCGCTTGATGTCTTCCAGCGCATAGATCCTCTTTTCGATGGGATCCACGACTAGTTCTTCCATGTCTTCCGGACTGGTACCCGGGTAGACGATGACTACAGGAAACTGCGGAGCTTCAGTCGCGGGATCTTCGCTCCTCGGCATATTCAAAAATGTCGTCAAGCCAAGGACCACCGTCATGACGAAGATGACGAGTGTAAACTGGTAGTTTTTGACCGCAAAATTGGAGATTCTCATGGCTTAGCTGGGATTTGGATAGGGGAGAGGTCATTGAGGTAGGCACTTCCTGAAACGATCAGCTGACGGAAATTTTGCAATCCATCAGTCACCTGCACCTGATCTGTAAGAATTTTGCCCAAGGTGACCTGGATTTTGCGCGCCACTTTTCCATCTTCGGTCACAAAGACATAGCCTTTGCCGCCGTTGGCGTCCAGGATGGATTCATAAGGGATCAGCCAGCTGTCGCGGGCATTGACGGATTGGATGATGGCTGTGCCAAACATGCCAGAGGCAAGTTGTGGCGTCGCTTCGGATGTGAATTCCAATGTCACCTGGTAGGTTCCAGTGGCAGCATCTGCGATCTGGGCTTTCTTGTACACCTTTGCCGCAAAAGCCCTATCAGGAGCGGTGGCAGGAAAGATCTCAGCCGGATCGCCTTCCCGGATGGCCGCCCAATCCCGGTCGCTGAGGTTGACCTTCAGTTTCCAGCTGCTCTGATTGCTTCCGACGGTTTGGAACACAGGAACACCGGAACTGATCTGCTGTCCTGCATTGGCCATTTTCTTCAGGACGAAACCATCCCTCAATGCCCGGATCTGCGAAAAATCCCTGTTGAAGCGGGCGGCATCCAACGCCTGAAGGGAGATGTCCAGTGCTGTTTTGCTGTTTTGGGCCTGTTCCAATGTGGCTACAGAATCCTTGAGTAATCGCTGCACCCTTTCGTAGTCCCGCAGTGCCTTTTCATATGCGAGCTGGTATTGGGTTACCGTTGTCTGGATTTCGGTCAGGTCCAATGTTGCCAGGAGCTGCCCTTTGCGGACGGCATCCCCTTCCGATACGAGCACCTGACTGATGATGCCTCCTGTCTTGAAAGAGAGGAAGGTTTCGTCATCTGTGGTAAACTGACCTGTTCCCTGTATGGAAACGGCAGTAGAGGCGGGCTTAAGGTCAATGACCTGTACAGGAATGGCTCCCTGGGGAATGGTAGCGGTGCTCGCTTCGCCGGATGTCCCGCAGGACTGCACCAGGAGCATGGCAGCAAGCAAAAAGAGGAGATAGATGCGTTTCATGTGGTTGTTTATTTAGATGTTTCAAGTTCTCTTTCCAACTGTGCCTTTGCGGCCAACAGCGTGTAATCGGCCAGGTTGACCCGTAGCTCTGAGGAAGTGTATTGGTTGCGGGCATCGATGAATTCAATCAAGGAATAGGTACCCTCTTTGAATCCACGGTCCACCAGGCGCAGGTAGGCGGCTGCCGATCTGAAGTTGCTCTCTGCGGAGAGTTTGGCTGCTTTTGCCGCATGTATCTGGTTTTTTGCGACAGCTATGCCCATGGAGAGCTGTTGGTCGAGATGGTTTTGCCTGTTTTTGACCGAATTTAGCTCCAGTTGGGCGCGTTGTATGGCGTTTCTGTTTCGCCCTGCATGAAAAATCGGCACCGAGAGGTTCAGCCCCAGCATGTAGTACCTGCTTTGGCCATCTATGGCAAAGTCAAACCCCTGCATACCCAGATCCAAAAAAGAATTCAATCTGGGGACTGCAAAGCTTTTCTGTATTTTTAGCACGTTGTGCTGTATATCCA
>DAIPZN010000035.1:0-37783 GCA_036782195.1 Cyclobacteriaceae bacterium
CCTATATCGTCATGCCGTCCAATGCCCCTGAAATCAAGAAAAAAGCTGTTAAATCCTATGGTGGTGAAATCATAGAATGTGAACCAAATCTTCTGGCGAGAGAAACCACCTTGAAAGAAGTGGTCTCACGTACAGGTGCTACTTTCATTCCTCCCTATGATTTTCTCGACGTAATTGAAGGCCAGGCTACATGTGCTTTAGAGCTGATACAAGATCAGCCTGGATTGGATGTAGTCTTGGCTCCGGTAGGGGGCGGCGGATTATTGGCAGGAACTGCCCTTAGCACACACTACCTCTCACCTGGCACGCTAGTCATTGGCGCAGAGCCAAAAGGTGCTGATGATGCCTTTAGGTCATTTCAGGCAAAGAAGCTTATACCCATGGAGGGTCCCAAGACCATTGCGGATGGTTTACTTACTTCTTTGGGCAAACATAACTTTGCCATCATCATGGATCATGTGACAGGAATTCTTACTGTGGAAGAAAATGAAATTGTAGATGCTATGCGATTGGTCTACGAAAGAATGAAGCTGATTATAGAGCCTAGCTGTGCAGTGCCATTAGCAGCTGTACTCAAGCACAAAGAACAATTCGAAGGGAAAAAGGTCGGAATTATCCTATCGGGGGGAAATGTAGACCTAGGAAAATTGCCTTTTTAAAATAAAAAGGGAGGCTTTTAAACCTCCCTCCTACTATTTAGATATCGTCTTCATCAAAATCCTCCTCTTCAGGCTCACCCATATCAAACATGGAGCTGAATAGATCCTTGAAGCGCAGTCCTGTATCGAGCAGCTTTTTGCTCAACTGGCTATACTCTGCCAAACCGTGCAATGCAAACTCCATGAAAAATTCTTTTTCGATTTCAGGAAGACTTTTGACATGCTCAGTTACCAGCTCTTCAAGGCCAGGAACTTGATGGAGAAGTGATTTATAGGATTTGTCATCTTGAGAAGCCAAGAGATCTAGTATATTTCCCTCTCCAAACCAAGCTACGGTATGTTCATATGGATTGGCCTCTTTTGCTTTTTTCTTCTGCTCTGGAGAAGGAAAATAGGAGATGAAGCGTGTTCGGATGGCTTTGCCGATAAGGTTATAGGCGACCAATCCAGCTCCTTCTTGCTCCCCTTCATACACCAATTCTACTTTACCTGTGATAGCAGGAATGATCCCGATCAAGTCAGAAATCCTTACTACTGTATTTGTTTCCTGATTTAGGTAGAGCCTTCTTTCAGCTGCACTGATGAGATTCTCGTAAGCTGAAATTGTCAAACGAGCAGAGACACCGCTTTTTTCATCTACATATTCACTCCCTCTTGCTTCCACGGCAATTTGTTCTATCAGATCTTTCATCAGTTCAGGTACATGGATCCGATCCAAGGGCTTACCTTCCAAACGTGCCTCTTGAGCCGTGATACGTTTGCCTATTTCAATTGATTTGGGATAGTGGGTGATGATCTGACTTTCAATTCGGTCCTTCAATGGAGTGACGATGCTACCCCGATTGGTATAATCCTCTGGATTGGCAGTAAAAACAAATTGAATGTCCAAGGGCAGCCTAAGTTTAAATCCCCGGATCTGTATATCCCCCTCTTGCAAAATATTAAAAAGGGCTACCTGTATTCTCGCCTGAAGGTCGGGCAGCTCATTGATGACAAAGATGGATCTATGTGATCGAGGAACCAAGCCATAGTGGATGACCCTTTCATCGTTGTAGCTAAGTTTCATAGTGGCCGCTTTGATAGGATCTACGTCTCCAATAAGATCAGCTACCGACACATCTGGTGTAGCCAACTTTTCGGTATAGCGCTCATCTCTATGCCACCAGCTGATGGGAGTTTGATCTCCTTTATGCGCCAGGAGATCAATTGCAAATCGTGACAGAGGAGCCAATGGATCATCATTCAATTCGGTACCTTCTATAACAGGCACATATTCGTCAAGCAGCTGGGTCATCATTCTAGCAATTCTGGTCTTCGCCTGTCCTCTAAGTCCCAGTAAGTTGATGTTGTGCCTGGAGAGAATAGCCCTTTCAATATCCGGGATGACAGTATCTTCATAGCCCCAAATTCCCTCAAAGACATTTTGCTTGGCCTGGATTTTGGCAATCAGATTCTGTCTCAGTTCTTCTTTGATGGATTTTGAGGTATAGCCGGCAGCTTTCAGCTCACCAAGCGTTTTTATTTTCAATAGCTCTTTTCCGGTAAGTCTTTGGTAATCCATGTTCAAAATCTTTTGGTTCGGTTTCGTCTATAATCTTCAAAAATCAGATCTCCAAGTCCTTTTAGGCTGCTGTAGTATGCATTGCCGTTGTTGACTTTGGTAAATTCTTTAACAAATTCCTTCAGGTATGGATCTGAAGCAATCATAAATGTGGTGACAGGAATCTTAAGTTTCCTGCATTGTGCTGCCAACTTTAGCGTTTCATTTAGGATTTTGCTGTCTATGCCAAAGCTGTTTTTATAGTACTTAATCCCAACTTTGAGGCATGTTGGCTTACCGTCAGTGATCATGAAAATCTGCTTATTGGAATTCTTACGTTTGCGAAGCAGGTCCATTGCAAGCTCAAGCCCAGCCACAGTATTGGTATGGTATGGGCCAACTTGCAAGTAAGGGAGATCCTTGATTTCAATCTGCCAGGCATCATTGCCAAAAACTATGATATCCAGGGTATCTTTTGGATAGCGGGTTTTGATTAATTCTGCTAATGCCATAGCCACTTTTTTGGCAGGGGTAATCCTGTCTTCCCCATACAATATCATGGAATGGGAAATGTCGATCATCAGTACGGTAGAAGTCTGTGTCTTGAATTCATTTTCATTGACTTCAAGATCATCTTCAGTAAGCAGGTAATCTCCCGAAAAACCATGATTGATCTGTGCATTCCGAATGGAATCTGTCAGCGCTATCTGATCCAAATTGTCTCCAAAGACATAAGGCCGACGATCCGTACCTTTTTCATCTCCTTGGCCAGTCTGGGTTGTTTTGTGCATGCCTGACTTACCCTTCTTCAACTTCCCGAAAATTTCTTCTAAGGCACTTTGTCGGATACTCTGCTCTGCTTTTCCCGTGATTTTAAATTCACCTTTTTGGTTTTCTTCCGTAAGGTATCCCTTGCTTTTGAGGTCTTCTATAAAATCCCCTATCCCATATCCAGGCTGGGTCATATTATAACGCTTGTCCAAATTGGTCAACCAACTCAATGCCTCTGCCACGTCTCCTCCTGTCATGGTCACCAGCTGAAGAAATATATTCAACAGGTTTTCGAAGGTATTCTTCTCGGGATCATTTGGAGGAACATATTGCGTAAAACGAAATCCTTTCATACAGAAAAGGTAACAAAAAGGAAGCAGGTCAAGTTTACTATAGTACCAACAATTATTTTTACCATGAAAAATTACTTATTCCCAGTCGTCTTAGTGACGGCTTACCTGATCATCTATGTGACTGCTATTCAGGTACAAATCAGCACGGCAATCATTTTGTTTATGTTTTCAATCTCTCCTATTCTTTTATTGTGGATGGTATATAAAGTGCTTACAGCAGATGTAAAAGTCAAACATACCTTTGAGGAAAAGTTCTACTGTGATGTACCAGAAATGAGGGGTGAATAGAGATTTGAAGTGTGGGGTATACGGTATATAGTATTGGGTATGTAGTATAGGGTATTTCAGGAAATAGCACACCGTTTTTTAGAAACCAGAACTTTTTTCTTGATACTCGATACTTGATACAAGCCTTAAACCTCTTCAAGACTATTCCGCGAATTGCAACTTTACAAGATTGGCATAAAAGCCTTCTTCTTTTAAAGCCAGGTCGTCGTGGGTGCCTTCTTCTACAATTTTGCCTTCCTTGAGTACATAGATTTTATCTACTTTTCGGATAGTGGCTAGTCTATGGGCGATGATAATGGTTGTTCTGTTTTTCATCAATTCATCCAAAGCCTGCTGCACTAAAGATTCTGACTCTGCATCAAGAGAGGAGGTAGCCTCATCTAATACCAAAATAGCAGGATCTTTCAAGATCGCTCTAGCAATGGCGACCCTTTGTCTTTGGCCTCCCGAAAGTTTTACGCCTCTTTCTCCGACTTTTGTTTCCAAACCTTCTGGAAACTGGCTAATGAATTGCCAAGCATTTGCTTTTTTGGCCGCCATAATGATCTCATCCTCAGTGGCGTCAGGCTTCGCATACGCGATATTTTCTCTGATACTTCCTCCAAAAAGGAGAACTTCTTGCGGCACTATACCTATGCTTGACCGTAATTGTTTTAGATTCCAAGTTTGAATAGGTTTACCATCAATGCTGATTTTACCTTTTTCAGTATTGTAAAACTTCAATAATAGTTGGATTAAGGTAGATTTACCTGCACCACTATGCCCTGCAAGGGCTACTTTATCACCTGCTTTTACGCTGAAATTGATGTCCTTCAATACTTCAACTTCTGGTCTAGTCGGATAGTGGAAGCCAACTCTTTCAAATTCAATATGTCCTTGCACAGGTACCTGCTGAAAATCTGCTGTAGATACTTCAGGTTCTTCACCAAGTATTTCCAAGACCCTTTCAGAAGAACCTATAGCTTTTTGGATCTGACCATAGATATCACCCAAACCTGCAATAGATCCACCAATGAAAGTCGTGTAGAGTACAAAGGAAACCAGGTCACCTACACTCATGGTGCCTTCTGCAACCAATGTTGCGCCATACCACATGACAGCTACTATACCACCGAATAAGGCGAATATGATAAATGAAATAAATGCTCCCCTAAAACCTGCTGCTTTTAAGGCTACTTGTACCACTCGGTTCAAGCCGGTTCTATAGCGGTTAGATTCAAACTCTTCGCCTGTAAAAGACTTGACAGTCATAATAGACTGTAGGGTTTCCTCTACAATCACATTGGCAGCAGCAAGCTCATCCTGAGTCTGTTTGGAGAGCTTTCTTATAAATTTGCCGAATACCATAGCCAATACCACAAGTACCGGAAAAGTAGCCAACATGAACAGCGTCAATTGTGGCGTGGTCACCATCAAGAATATAATCCCGGCAATCAGCGTCGTGATCTGACGGAAAAGTTCGGCCAAGGTCGTGGAAAAGCTGTCCTGCAGCAAACTTACATCTGCAGTGATCCGGCTGATCAATTCACCTGTACGCCTTTTATCAAAAAAAGTCATGGGAAGTTGAACCAACTTTCCATAGAGTGCCATCCGGATGTCTCTCATGCTCCGTTCGGAAACCTTGGCAAACAGCCACACCCTAAAGAATGAAAAAACACTCTGCACCAACAATATCCCTAGAAGGATAAAGGCAATTCCATTGAGTCCTGTAAACAACCAAGTTTCTCCAGAAGCCGCATCAATTAACTTACCCGCTACATAGGGAAATGTCAATAAGGTAAGACTGGAAAGCAACAGGAAACACAGTCCTAGGATAAAGTTGAACTTGTAAGGAAGCAAGAATCTGAATATTCCTCCTAATTTCCCTAGACTCTGTTTGTCAAGCTTCCGCTTTTCATGCGCTTCTAAGGCTTCTCCTCTTTTCTTTGCCATTTGTTTTAATCTTCTTTCTCAACCTGCAAATGTAACCAATAAGGTCAGCAGGTGAAGGTTTATTTTTTGAAATTACAAGCTAACCCTTAGATCAGGGGTTGGATTTGGATGATTTCTTTCCGGTGATCCTTCTGAAAAACTGTTTTTCTTTTTCCCAAAAAAAAGAAAATTGTCCCAGAACAAATCCCCAGAAAAGCAATATGATCTGGTATAGCGGCAATACCAAAAGCAGGTAAAGTACTGTCTTCCACACCCCTCCTCTCTCCATGCTGACACCCAAAAAGTCAAAAATGGGCTTTTTGATGAACAGCACAGTAAATCCGGTCAAGGCAAAAACCAGCAATACCATGATAACCTGATACAGGCTATTGAGTTTCCATTTGGCCTGCAGCCTTGCGAGAAATCCTTTATCGGGTGTATTTGACATTTCAGTTCAACATCATAATTATGCCTCTTGGTTCATCTGGGGGAGGCTTTCCCACTATTGCTCGACCCGATAAATGGGATAACGGTTGTGTTCTTTTTCTTTCCAGGGGGACCTCTCATGCACCCACTTTAGTTGGGCAGATGCGCTGCCTGCCAATTCAGCATCCACTTTTTTGGCTTCTTCCAGCTCCTTTTTAAGCTCTGGCTGAGCAGTGAGATATTCGGCTGCCAGATCCTCAAATACATAGGCAGAATAGCCTTCCTTTGCCTGCAAGATCGTATCGAAATAATTCCAGGCAAAAAAACTGTCCTCACTCTCAGGTTCCAGAACTTCAATAATGTACCGGTTCACTTCCTGATCCATGGATATGATATAGTCCCCTTTTCTAAAATTCATCTTTTCGGAAGATTGGCTGACTTTGATGCCAGTATGCAAGTAGTGTCCTTCAAATGGCCGCTGTGCCGTCTGAAAATCTTCTATATGATAGACACTTACCTGAATGGTAGTATCCCTTTGAAGTTGCCTCATCCTGACACCGTTGCGCTGCAGATTTTCGATAACTGGAAACCAGGCTTGGGGGATCACATAGGCTTTGGGCTTTTGGATGGTTTTGGCAGAAATATAGGTGTCATAAAATTTTACCTGCTTAGTGAATGGCTTGGACCGGTCATAGTAGAGTCTCGGTAGGCCAGAGATTGCGGAAGGTTTTTCTGATGACTCATATCCTAGGTATTCAATATTCCTGAATTTTGCCCTATCTAACACATGATTGAGCTCAAAAGCAACAGCTTTGGCTTGTGCTTTTCTGTCAGCCTGGACTTTGGAGACAATCTTCTTGCTGTCCTTTTCAATTATATCAAAAAAGGATATAAATAGCGCATAGGTAGATGCTACCCTATCTGCATAGGGCTTGAGCATATGTGTTTCCGGCATAAAACTCAGCGTACTGAAAAGCGCCGCATATCCACTGCTATACCTTCCGCTGTCCTTAAATTGGGACCAGCCATCTTCAGGTTTTCCTGACCAGGCATTTACATAAGGTACCATTGGGAAGCCCTTCTCCTTCATTCGGCTATTCAATTGTGGCTCCATTTCCTGATGAAGATATTCCCCCACTGCTCCACCGAGCCTATTGTGCTGAGTAGCAATCAGCGTCATCACATGCTGGTAGTCCGCCCCATTGCTGACATGTGTATCAATGAAAACATGGGGTTTCAGCCAATGAAATAACTGATGGAAACTGCGGGCATTTTTAGTATCTGCTTTGATAAAATCCCGGTTCAAGTCATAATTCCGAGCGTTTGCTCTGAAACCATAGGATTCAGGACCATTTTGGTTTACCCTGCTGAATGAGTTCCGGTTGAGATGTCCTCCTATGTTATAGACCGGTACCATAGCCATTGCAAGATCCTTAGGAACTTTAACTTTTCCCGTAATCATATCCCTGAGGAGCATCATGGAGGCATCGATTCCGTCCGGTTCCCCTGGATGAATTCCATTGTTGATGAAAAGTACCAGCCGATTTTCTGAATGCCATACAGCAGGATCAAAATCACCTTTTGGATCATAAAGCAGTACATGGAGCGGAAGTCCTGCATCTGTAATGCCCATTTCTATGATTTTGAGCTGATCTGAAGCTTTGGCCAAAGATTCAAAATATTGGATGACAGCCTCATATTCGGGCGTTTGATTGCCTTTACTTTGCTCAAATAAAGTAGGAAATTGCACTTGGGCAAATAAATACCTGCTGCTCAACAACAGCAAAAGGATTAACCTTGTCTTCATGCTGCCAATTTGCCCAAAATGCCGGAATAATTTATCTTGTTTTACGCCAAATTTCAAACATAGGGCTTGAGAGTCTTTCTTCGTCTCAGCCGGGTGGCTATATTGTCGCAATGCAAGGACGAATGGCTCATATAAAAAACGCAACATGAGGTACTTCCTTACCATTTTAATTCTCTGTCTTTCAATTCAGGCCTTTGCTCAATACCAAGAGCTGGACAAACAACTATCTACGGCTGTAAAAGCTTGGGATCTAGGTGAACCTGCTCAGGCTTATCAGATCTTGACTGAAGTAATTAGATCCCGTCCTTATTTTGCTGAACCATATTTTCTCCGTGCCCAAGTCCTGCAGGGAATGGGACAAGCTGCAGCAGCACTCACTGATCTCAATATCTTGCTTGAACTGAATAGCCACCATGCTGGAGGACTCTTTTTTAGAGGAAAAGTCAGAAATAACCTAGGACAATTTGTTTTGGCAAAAAAAGACCTTGAACAGCTCTTGAATATGTCCCGCGTAGAAACAAGCACCATTATTTATCAACGCATAGGGCATCAGGTTAGCAATTCAAAACCTATCAGTGAAGAATTGGTTTTGGCACAGCTGGGAATAGCTGATATTGGCTTAGGGGAATTTCAGTCTGCTCTGGGATACTTGAATCGGGCATTGAGGATCAAACCTGGAACTTGTGAATATCTCCTGCAGCGAGGCAAAGCGCATGAGCTAATGGGAGAATGGCTTAAGGCTGAAAGCGACTACAGACAGGCACTGGCTTCGGACCCTTATCATGAAGAGGCCAATCAAGCTTTGGCTGGATTAATTGATGCTACTGGTCGGCATCAGGAAGCAGCATATTTTTTTGATCAGGCCATTAATGCCAACCCAGATTTTATTTTGCCATTTCAGCAGCGCGGATATCAGTTGTTTCTTGAACAGGATTGGATAGCAGCCCTTTCTGATTTTCAAAAGGTACTAGACCTCGCCCCGGAAGACACAGAAGCTTGGTATATGACTGCCCTTATCTACTCCAATATTGATCAGCCGCATGAAGCATTGCGCTGCTTTGGCAAAGCTTTGCAGCTGAACCCTCAGCACGGTCAGGCATTGGTAGGTATCGGTAATATTCAACTTCAACTCCAAAGGTATGAAGAGGCACTTGCTGCTTATGCCATGGCGATTTTTCATCACCCCCATTTCAAGGAAGCTTATTATAAAAGAGGACTCACCCAATACCAATTGGGCAATATCAGACAATACTGCAATGATATGATAAAAGCCGCAGAGCTAGGTTTAGATGCTGCTTTGGAGGCTTGGGAAGGGGACTGCGGTTAGTTGTCCTCTAGCGGCAATTCAATTTCCTCATTCCAAATATACCGGGAAAACCACTGCCAGTTGTGCCATGTTGCAGCCAAGCGCTCTTTAGGCTTGGTAATCCCATGACCAAAACCCTTGTAAACAACCAATTCTGATGGGACACCCTGGTCCCTCAGGCCTTGAAGCAGTTCATATGCATTGGGGATAGGCACCCTTCTGTCAAATTCACCATGCTGGATCAATGTTGGTGTCTGCGCATTTTTGATGTTGGTCATAGGTGAGGTCATCCGGTAAATTTCCTCGTTGTCCCAAGGGTTAGCTTTCAGGTACTGGATAGTGAAGGGATGGATGTCTGTATTGACATAATAAGTCATCCAATTAGAAATCCCAGCCCCAACACTAATAGCTTTGAATCTGTTGGTGTTGGTAGTGAGAAAAGCTGAAATATAGCCCCCTTGACTCCAGCCCATTACGCCCATTCTTTCAGTATCGATCATCCCTTTTGCACTGAGGAAATCCACACCCCCCATTACATCCCAGGCATCGCCAACACCCAGATTCTCCACATTCAAGGATCTGAAGTCCTCTCCATAACCTGCTGATCCACGATAGTTGGGCCTCAAGACCAAAGCGCCTTTGTTGAGCCATTGAACAATTGGATACACATAAGCAGGGACAGGTGAAGGAGTATCAATACCTGTAGGTCCGCCATGGATCACTACCAAAAGTGGATACTTTTTATTAGGGTCATAGTCCTGTGGCTTATGCAATACACCTTCCACTAGGGTCCCATCTTTGCTGCGCCAAAGAATGACTTCACTGTCGGCTACATTCCAGTCCTTAATTTGGTCGGTCCAGGCAGTAATCTTTTTTGTGGATAGAGGCTGAACATTTCCCAGCCAAATTTCATTTAGCTGATTGCCATTACGTGCATTCAGTGCCATTTTATCTCCATTTTTTGAAAAAGTCACAGCACTGATTTGTTCTGGAAGCCCCTCAAGCCTCTTGAAAGTACCATCTTTTGGCTCGATGCGGTAGATGGGTCTGTTGGTTTTGTCCCAAAATGCGCCATAGATTCCTTTGGAAGTCCAGATGAGTTGCCCTGGATTTTCATCAAGCTGTGCCCCCAGCTGTCTGGATTCTCCAGATATGATATGTTTGGTGAAAATTTTGGCATTCTTATAAAAATTGGAGACTGTATCATCAACAAAGCTGGTGAAAAGAATCTGCTTAGCATCTGGAGACCAATCCTGCAACATGTCTGAGCTCTTATTGTCGACGAAAAGTTTACTGTTGCCTGTCTGAAGATCGAGTATTGAAATGTCCGATTTGGTCATAGAGGAAATCAGGGGGTCTGGCTGATGGCTGTAAGCGACCATTTTACCATCTGGAGAAAGCTTAAAACTGTTCACTGTAAAATCTCCTTGGGTCAGCTGCTTAGCTTTGGGAAATACCAGACAACCCGCAGCGACTTTTAAAGAATCTGATTTCTCGTAACATGGCAATTCGTTTTGGTCCCATAGAGTCGGATCAAAAACAATTTCCCATAGGTGTGACCTGGTGAATTCTGCATCATCTATTTCAAAACTGCCATATCTTTTGGATAAGGATTTTTTCTTACTGTCTTCTTTTTCATTTTTAGTAAATATGAATTTTTGTCCATCAGGATGCCACGCGAAATCAGAAACTCCTTCCTCCTCCTCAGTAATGGCAAATGGTTCACCTCCGGCAAGCCGCATCACAAAAATCTGGGTCTTGTTTCCCCTATCAGAGAGAAAGGCCAGCCATTTGTCATCAGGTGAAAATATTGGAGAAAAAGAACTGTTTTCTGAATTTCTTGTCAGCTGAACTGGAGCTAAACCTGCCTTCGAAAGCCAGATTTCAGTATCAAATCTGTTATTTTTCCAATCAGTTGACTGAAGAGCAAAAGCTACATTTTCACCATTGGGAGAGATGGCTACATAACCGGCGGATTTGAGAGAAATGACTTCTTCAAAGGACGGAGATTTTTTGGCTTGCTGACCATTGGTTGTTGAAATGATCAATAGTAAAAAAAAGATAGGTAGCAAATGTTTGGTATCCATAGGTGCAGGGCTGGTGAAACGGCAAGTTAGGCATTGGAATCCTGATTTCATACCCTAGCATGAAGACGGTAATAATCAAGCCTATGGTTTGATGCTTATCAGAAAATCAGTAACTTAAGGATCATAGAACCCAAAATAAAACCCTATGAAAGAAAGACTTAACACATCAATTCAATCATTGATGCTCATATTGGTAGTGGCTGGAATTGCGTACGTGGTCTGGTCAACAGATACAGCGATGCGGGAAATGCTAAGCTATCTGATTATCCTGATGGTGATAATTGAAGCGCTAAGCCTTTATTTAATCGGAAAAATCTATCCCGAAAGTCATACCTCCTTTAAAGCTGGGATTATCGCTGTATTGATCATTTTGTTGGGCATCAAAACCATGCTCCCTGAAATGTTTGTCCCGCTGACTATTGCAGCTTTTGCAGTGAATTTTCTATATAACTTCTACACCAATGGCAAGAGGAGAAAAGGAACATTTAAAAGAGGTCTAAAAGGAAAGATGAAACCAAGTAACCGTTAAGCTGGATCGGCACACAATTTGAGTAGCTTCGGAAAATTTTAATCCCCATGTTTAGAAAATTGATTTTTATTATTTGGCTCCTTTTGCCAGTGACTGCCTTTGCTCAGGCAAAATTAGAACGACTTATTGGTGAACGAGACCGGCTTCATGCAGAATGGAAAGCCTCAGAAAGCAAAAAGACAGGCATCTTTGGCAACAGAACCAAAAAGGATATGGTTGAAACCCACGATTGGATGCAACGCATCATTCAAAAAGACAATCAGATCATGGATGAACTGCGGCTGTTAGGAGAGATAGAAAAAACTGAAATCACTTATGAAAAAAATGATTACAAGTTTATTTCTCAAAAACAGGAAAGGGAAATAGCCTTGCTCAAAAGGGCACTACAGGAAAAAGACGAAGTCACCAAAGAAAAAGTGGCAGACAAGCGTACCTATGAATGGACCACTTTGATTTTCTTCTTAAGTACTGTTGTACTCGCCTTGCTTTATCGAAAAAAGGTAAAGGGAAGCATCATATAATATGATACATCAAAAAGGCTTACCACAAACTGGTAAGCCTTTTTATTTTTCCGATTCGAAAAGGGATTTTTTTACTTCAATCTAGCAATTGCAGTTCTTCCACCTTTGGTTTTTTGCTCCAATTGTACAAGGATTTCGGCATCAAGCGGCAAAAAGACATCTACCCTTGAACCGAACTTGATAAAGCCAAATTCACCGCCTTGAACCAATGGAGTTCCTTCTTGGACATACCACTTGATCCTTCTTGCTAGGGCACCTGCTATTTGCCGAACCAGCACTTTTACCCCATCAGGATGACGGATGACCATGGTGGTCCGTTCATTTTCCAAACTTGACTTGGGATGCCACGCTACCAAGTATTTACCTGGATGATATTTGAAATATTCAACTACTCCGGCAATTGGTGAACGGTTGACGTGGACGTTGACCGGAGACATGAAAATGGATACTTGTTTTCTTTTTTCCTTCAGGTACTCATCTTCAAAGGTTTCTTCTATGACGACGACTTTCCCATCAGCCGGGGCATAGACAAGATTATCATGCTCCACTAGGGGTACAAATGGATTCCTGAAGAATTGTAAAATCAAGAGATAGAAAATGATACTTGCCAATAGCACTACGTTGAGGAGCACTTCCTGACCTTCCACCAATTGATGAAGTGCTATATTGACAGCTGCCAGTAGGATAAGCAGCCAAAAGAGTACACGTTTACCTTCTTTATGTATTGTCATTTTTTATAATTTAAAAGGGGATGAATACAACTCCATCCCCCAAATATAATAAACTTTGCTTTGACCAAAATCAGAATCCACCTCTATAGGTATAAGTCTTGGCAACTTTGTCAATAGCTACGATATAGGCTGCGATTCGCATCGGCACTTCATATTTGACAGAAGCCTCATAAACATGGTCAAATGCATCTTTCATGATCCTATCAGAACGTCTGTTGACCCTTTCAGCAGTCCACTTGTAACCCAGTCTATTTTGCACCCATTCGAAGTAGGAGACAGTCACACCACCGGCATTGGCCAAGATATCAGGAACAGCCATGATTCCTTTTTCATTGATGATTGCATCTGCTTTGGCTGAAGTAGGGCCATTTGCACCCTCTACGATCAGTTTTGCCTTGATACGGTCCACGTTATGAATGGTAATCACATCTTCAACGGCTGCAGGTACTAAGACATCTACCTCAAGCTCCAACAATTCCATAGGGTCGCTAAGCTTTTCGGCTCCATCAAACCCTTCCAAAGTACCTTTGTTGCCATCTCTGTATTTGATCGCTTCTTGGATATTGATGCCGTTGTCATTGAAGTATGCGCCTGAAATATCAGAAATAGCAGTGATTTTTAATCCTCTTTCTTCGAGCAGCAAGGCTGCCCAGGAGCCTACGTTGCCAAAACCCTGAACCGCGCAGGTAGCTTGGAAAGGATTGATTTTTAATTTTTGCATGGCAGCGAGAGCTGAAACCATCACACCCCTTCCTGTAGCTTCGGTTCTGCCCAAAGAACCTCCAAGTACGAGCGGTTTACCAGTTACAACTGCATTGACAGTCATACCGTGGGATTTGGAATATTCATCCATAAGCCAGGCCATTTCTCTTGGACCTGTTCCCATATCTGGAGCTGGAATATCTTTATCAGGACCGAAGACATCAATCATGGCAAGTGTATAAGCCCTTACCAATCTTTCAATTTCCCCAGCTGACATTTCACGGGGATTGCACCGGACACCGCCTTTTCCTCCCCCGTATGGAATGTCTACTACTGCACATTTCCAGGTCATCCAAGCTGCTAGTGCCTTGACTTCATCTAGATGAACATCTGGGGCAAACCTGATTCCTCCCTTTGCAGGGCCTAAGATATTGGAGTGTATTACCCTGATCCCTTCAAACACACGGATTTTTCCATTATCCATGGTGATGGGAAGGGAAACAATCACTTGTTTGGCGGGATTTTTAAGTACATTGTAGACTTCGTCAGAAAGTCCCAACTTTTCAGCTGCAAGATTAAATCTTTCCATCATTGACTCCAAAGGATTTTCTTTATCCTTAATCGGAGCCGGTTCAATGTAAGCCATACTGGGTTTATTTAGTTGAGTGTTGAATACTGGTACAATATTAAGGAGTTTTTTAATACACCGTAGGTATAATTAAAAGATTTTCAAAAAGGCAGCTATAAATGGGGCCGATAATAACAATCCGTCAAAACGGTCCATAAATCCCCCATGGCCTGGAAGGGATTTTCCCGAGTCTTTGATCTCAATACTCCGCTTGAAAAGAGACTCGATAAGATCACCATAGGTACCGGCTATGATGATGATTGTGGCTATGCACATCCATTGCCAATCAGGCAAAGTATTGAAGTATCTTCCTAAAAGATATGCAATGACATAGGCCGATGCAGCACCCCCTAAGAAACCTTCCCAAGACTTTTTCGGGGATACCCTTTCGAAGAGCTTGGTCTTTCCAAATTTTGTGCCAGCAAAGTAAGCTCCAGTATCCGTTGCCCACAGGATCAGCAGGCACCCTATGATGATCTCAAAATGGAAAACATCATCTACTGCAAAAGTGGCTACATTCAGCAAAGCAAAGGGAACTGCTACATAAAAGATCCCCAGAAATGTAAATGCTACTCCTGTAAAAGGTTTTTTATCGGACTTTCTATAGAGCTTAATGAAGAAAACCAGGGCAGCTAAGGGGAATATCAGGAAATAAAACTTGTCGTCCATATGGCCCATCTCTATAAAAAAAGAAAGACTGAAAATGGTAGCTCCCAAGAAGGTCCCGAAGCTTTTGAGCGGCAGCATGCCATCCAATCCTGAAAGCTTGTAAAACTCCATCTGGGAAAACACCAGGATCAAGCCGAAGATCAGAAAATAAGCCCATTCACTATAATAGGTGCCACCGATTATCAGAGAGGCTCCAATTAATGCAGTAATGACTCTTTGGGCCAGATTGCTATAATTCGTGATATTGAACCTATCCCGCATCCTAAAAGGTGATCTCATTCTTGATGATGTTTAGTGCCCATAATGCCTCTTCTGTAGGCACCATTACCTCATACTGACCATGTATCTGATACACTGATTCTTTTTTGTTCAATACTACTGCCGGAATGTTGTTTTCCTCTAATACTGATTTGACTATCTCTGCCCTTACAGGTGAGCCATTCTCAAATACCTTTCTCCAGTTCTTCATGCCGGTCTATTTTACGGTGCTTGTCTCGGAATATTTTGAATGCAGCTACTAACAATACTAGTCCAAGAAGTGCATATGGCCAATCTACCTGCTCGGTATCTTCCATGTCAAAATCCAATTTGCCCAATTTATCCAAATATATCAAAACAACTGTAATACCATTGTTGAGAATATGGCCTATAATAGGATAAGTCAAAGTTCCTGAATAATGATAGAGATATCCAAACACAGCGCCTAAAAGCATTCTCGGGAAAAACCCATAGAACTGGAAATGTATGGCAGAGAAAATAAAGGCAGCAATCCAGATGCCTGCATGCGGATTACCTAAATAGTACTGCAGTTTGGGCTGGAGTACTCCTCTGAACAGCACTTCCTCTCCTATTCCAGCCAATATGCCGATTACAAGAAAGCCTAACAGAAACTCTCCTATATTTTGGAAATCTGTAAAGTACTTCGTCAACTCCATGAGTTCATCTTCCTTTAATCTCATGTAGCGTTCTATATCCGACAATGCTTCAGGAAGCTCCAATGAGGCATTCCAGCTGATCAAGATACTGTTGAACAACATGGTTCCGATCAGGATCAGGATTGTCCAAAGCAACCCTGTGAACTTAAACCGGCCCATTTGATGTTGCCATTCAAAACTGGCTTTATCAATAAATTTTGCTACAACCAAAGCCGCTACCCAAAAGGCCAACCCGCTGCCGATTCCTTGGATGAAGAGCAAGGCATTCCTCCCATTGGGGTGATCGAGATTACCGGAAACAAGCGCTTCAATGTCACTGAGGCCTATATCGAATAAAGGAATTGAAATAATTAAGGCGATGCCTTGGAGGACGATCATGACCCCGAATGAGATCAGAACAAGGACAAGAAGGGATAAAAACCAATTGCTTTTGGCAGCAATCGGACTTTGGGTTTTATATATCTCCATATTTGAGGTAAATTTACAGGAAAATTACAATTAGGAAGTGGTAAAGATAGGAAACTTGGATCTGGGGGAATTTCCCTTGCTCTTAGCGCCAATGGAGGATGTAAGCGATCCCCCCTTCAGGGCTGTCTGCAAGGACAACGGCGCAGACCTTATGTACACAGAGTTTATTAGCTCTGAGGGACTTATCCGTGATGCAGCTAAAAGTGTCCAAAAGCTAGATATTTTTGAATATGAAAGGCCGGTAGGCATACAGATTTTTGGCAACGAAATTGAATCCATGCGTGAAGCTGCAGCCATTGCAGAAGCTGCCGGGCCCGATATATTGGATATCAATTATGGCTGCCCAGTTCATAAAGTTGCCTGCAAAGGCGCCGGAGCGGGTATTTTATTGGACATCGACAAAATGGTGGCCATGACAGCTGAGATTGTCAAAAGAGTCAATATTCCAGTCACTGTGAAAACCCGCCTAGGCTGGTCACAGGATACTATCCGAATAGTAGAAGTTGCAGAACGCCTTCAGGATGTAGGGATTCAGGCGATTAGTATCCATGCCCGGACCCGTCAGCAAATGTATAAAGGAGAGGCGGATTGGTCTTACCTAAATGAGGTCAAAGCAAATCCAAGATTATATATTCCAGTGTTCGGCAATGGCGATATTGATACACCTGAAAAAGCCAAAGAGTACAGGGAGAAATACAATGTGGATGGCATGATGATCGGTAGGGCATCCATTGGTTATCCTTGGATATTTAATGAAATCAAACATTATTTTGCTACCGGTCAAAAACTGGAAGAACCGGATTTGGAGCAAAGGATAGCCGTCACCAAAAAACACCTGGATTTTTCTGTCCAATGGAAAGGAGAAAAGCAAGGTATTCTTGAGATGCGAAGACATTATACCAACTACTTTAGAGGCATGCCCAATTTCAAACCATTTCGGACCAGAATGGTAACTGCTGAATCTTATGAAACGGTGGTTGAAATTCTATCTGAAATTGGTGACGTATATGCAGATTATCAATTTTAAATCACCCCACAGTAGTCTCTTAGTATTTTAAGCTTTATGGCCAAAGACATCCAAGCAGAAAATGCCCTCAAAGCATGGGGCTTTCTGGCTATCCTTGCATTGATCTGGGGAAGTTCATTTATTCTTATCAAAAGAGGATTGGAGGTCTTTTCACCTGGGGAAGTAGGCGCATTCCGAATAGTAGCAGCAGGTTTGGTACTGCTTCCGCTATCCGTACCAAGGATTAAAACCCTGAATAAAAGACAAGTCAAAAACCTACTTATTGTAGGCATGGTTGGCAGCTTTATCCCGGCATTTCTGTTTGCAAAAGCACAGACACAGCTGAGTAGTTCTCTCACAGGTGTATTCAATGCCATGACCCCACTTTTTGTGGTCATTATTGGAGCTTTATTCTTTAATGCCCGGATTACCAAAAGGAATACCATAGGCTTGATTATTGCTTTTCTAGGTGTAGTTGTCCTTCTTACCGTCAAAGAAGGGAGCGGCTGGGGCACCTTTACGGATATCAATAGCTACGCCTTATTTGTGCTTCTGGCATGTGTCTGCTATGGTGTGAACCTCAACATCATCAAGTACCGCTTTGTAGAACTTAAGCCTGTGGCCATCACAGCCATTTCACTACTGATGGTCCTTCCGATGGCTTTATTTTACCTATTTGCATTTACCAATTTCTCCTTCAAAATCATGCATGTAGATGGCGCTATGGCTGCGGCAGGTTACATTACCCTACTAGGTGTAATGGGAACGGCTTTGGCACTGATGCTTTTCAATGTGATGGTCAAAGTCGCCACACCAGTATTTGCCAGTTCTGTCACCTATCTCATTCCCATTGTAGCTATTTTTTGGGGCCTATTAGATGGAGAAGTCCTTTTAGCAGGTCATTACCTCGGCTTTGTAGCCGTAATTCTCGGAGTGTGGATTGGGAATAGAAAATAAATTGGCAGACTTTAGACTTAAGACAAAAGATATAAGACTAAATGATAATGCCTAAAAAGACCGAGTCTTTTGTCTAACGTCTAACATCTTTCGTCTAACAATTACTCATTCAAACTATTCCGCCAGGCGAAGGCTAGCATGGGGAGTTGTTGGTAACTGTTGACGCCGGCCTTTACGCCTTGCGTTTTGAGGAAGAGGTCATTGGATTTACGGCTGATTTCCAAATTGAAGGGCTTGATCTGTTCATTCACCCGCTGTATACTGAGCAGGTCATTTCGGATGCCTGTAGGAAGGGTTTTGTAAAAATGAATGTACAATTCCTTTGACATCCTGTATAAATCATTCATCTGGTAACGAAGCAGTCGGAGCTGCCCGCTGTATTGGAGCAAAGGATCATCAGAATTGGAACAAATCACCCAGCCTATAAAATTGGCTTCACCTTCATCGGTCACGCCATAACTATGTGCCATCTCATGGGCAATGGTAAAGGGTTTTTCGAGGGGGTGGAGCGTAGGATCAATGTAGCTTTCTCCTGTAAAGGGAAAATATATGCCCAAAATACCCATCCTTCTCATGAAGCCAGCAGGATAAAACTGCTTGGTCCGGGGCTCACCGGTGAAATTCATCCCCAAAAGAAAAAGGTGCTCCCGCATATTGGCCCTGACAAGCTTTTCCAAATCAGGATAATCCATGATTTTTTCGATAGGTATGGTGTCTTCCTCTATGTTGTATCTGAGTTGATTAAGAATGTTTCGTGTCAACTCAATTTCAGCTACCAACTGGGATTCATTCAAAGGCACAGGCTTCATTCCAATCTGCTGAAAGATGGGCACACGCTGATAGTTGTAACCCCATAATATCAAAAAGAAAAACACAATGGCACCAAGAAAATTGGCCAAGGATCGAATGGAATATCCTAATTTATTTTTCCAGCCTTTGTTTTTAAGAAAATTGTAGGTGTATATCCCGACAAATAAAAAGATGGAAGCCACAAAAATATAAACAGTGGCAAATGGCAATTGGGAAATTGTCTTGTCAATAAGGTTTCGGATTCCAGGAAAAAAAAGTCTGGAGTAAAATTCTTCAGTTCGGTCTGGGTATAAAACCGCAAAATGCCTGACCAATAAGCTGATCAGGCCAAGAATAAACCAAGTCCAGTTTCCTCTAAACATTTATAGTCCAATTCAAACTCCTTCCGCTTGAACTTCTTTCACATCGTTGGGAAGCATCCTGGTAAGGAGGTTTTGAATACCTGCTTTAAGTGTTACGGTGCTGGATGGACATCCTGAGCAACTGCCTTGTAGCAATACTTTTACAATACCATCTTGAAAACTATGGAAAACAATTGCCCCTCCGTCCTGTTCAACAGCCGGACGGATATACTCATCCAAAATCCCTTTGATTTTTTTGACTGTCTCTGAATCATTTTCGTCGAATAGAGGATCCTGGGTAAAACTCACTTGAACTGCAGGTTTGCCTTGCTCCAGGTAGGATTTGATATGGTCTCTCAGGATCATCTGGATTTCAATCCAATCTATCCCTTCTTTTTTGGTCACCGTCACAAAATTAGAGGCAATAAAAACACGCTCTACTGCTTCAAAATTGAAAAGCTCATATGCCAAAGGTGAGTTTTCAGTTTGGTCTTGGCTGGGATAGTCAAAACTAATACCATCATCTAGAAGCATGTAATTGGCCACAAACTTCATAGAGTTTGGATTAGGATTTGCCTCTAAATATATGGTAACAGGTCTTTTTTGTGCTTGTAACATGGAATAGGAATTTGGGATGTTGTCAATAATACCACCAAAACGGCTGATTAGTTCCAAGAGAAACTATTTTTGCCATTTTGCACGAATGATGGCAAAGGTGTATTGTAAGGAAATTTCTAAATGCGTACTGCTCATGTCAAAAATCCTATTCTGGGATTCAGGTCTGCCAAACTCATATCCATAACGCACCTCGCCTCCAAAAGTATGCCTGCCAAAAGCTTTGGATAGTCCAGCCGCAGCGTTCAACCCATACATCAGTCTCTGTGGATTATCTCCTTCTTGACCATAAGTAGGCAATGTAGTCGTAGCAGGAATTTGGCGCAGTACGTCCCGGGCACCTACAAGCATACCGATGTGAGGGCCTATTTTGATGTGAAATCTTCCTGTGTTTCCAAAGTAAAAACTTGATAGTATGGGTACTTTCAGATAGGACAACTCTGACTGATTGCTTCGGGAAAGAGTATCTGTCTCAGTATAGCCCAAAGTTATTTGCTGGAACTCAAGCTGGAGCCCGGCGTTTTTCTGCCCATAATGCTCAATGACAAAAGCAAATGTAGGCGCTGTGACACCTCCCGCCCTGATTAAAGGCGCTCCTGGCCTTGCCCTGTAATTGACCGAAGATTGTGTATACCCTCCTCTAAATCCTACACTTGTCTGAGCTAGGGACAATTCTGTCGCCAACATCAATACCAACAAGATCTGTAGCTTTTTAAACATCTTCAAAAATAAGAATAGATTCAAGAACTTGCTTGACTTTAGCAAAGAATAGCTTACTTCTTGTCTGCTCCTATCAAACAGGTACCTCTAATGGGAGTCCCATCTATACTTAAACCTTCAACAGTAAGGTGTTTTGGGCTCAAACTGTCATTGGTGTAAAACTGTATCTGTACCAAACCTGCTTCACTATCAGTCACAAGATAAGGGTTCCAATATAATGTGGGCCGTTCATCCACACTCGGTACTTGTTCAGCTGTCCCGTAGTCCAACTGAAAATAATTATTGGGCAGACTAAAACCTTCCACATTGAGATTGGTCATCCCTACTTTTAAGGAAGGAGGAGGTTCAGGTCTCATGCCTTGCTTCAGGTAAATGGAAATTATACCATTTCTTCCCATATCCCCCATGATAGAGCTGATGCGTGAAACCACTTCCACCCTATCCACATCATTGGGATTGATGCTGTTGATGTTGGAAGCAGCGCTGTTTCCTGGCAATATGGCTCCATTTAGCATCACCATCGGCTCCATAGACAATTGTGCAGATGTGGCTCCTCCCCGGATAGTAACTTGACCAAAGGAATTTACCATCATGCCGGGAATATACTGTTTGAGACTCAACAAGAGATCAGCTGTATTCCCTCCACGCATCAGATCTTCTCCCTTTACCACATGATCCGGCTTTCCATAAAGTGCTTGTGGCCCTTTATTCTTTGCTTCTGCAACTACCACCTGCTCTAGCTCAACCTCCATGGGATTTTCTTTTTCAATCTGCCTGAAAATAGGCGTATTCCCACTTTCCCATTTCGGAAAAGGAATATGTGTTGGAATGGAAAAGGGTGGGTTCAACCGTGGCGTAAGTTCGAATTTGCCGTAGTTTTTGCCTTTTTTATCAAGGGCTAAAAACCCGAAATCAAGCTGTCCATAGAATTCACTATCCCCTATTACAAAATTTCCGTCCTTATCAGTCTCCATTTCTACCATATCCTGAAACCCATTGAAGAACATGGTAAATGGTGTAGATGCAGGTTTATCTTTTTCATTTAAAAACCTGCCCTTGATTTCAAGACTTTTTTCCAAGGGGTAGCTAAATTTTTCTGTCGTAAGTGAAGGGGGAACAGTTGCTAAGGCCAATGAAGAATAGATGCTGGGCTCAAGTTGCAATGGCGCTGCATAAGCTGCATCTGTAACAGAAACAGAAAGATTTGCAGACACAGGCCTGCCTTCTTCATTGGTAACAGAAATTTGGATTTTGACTAATTCCCTCTTTCCATACGCTTCCTTTTCTGTCTGTATGGTCACACCTTTTGACGTTTCAGGTAAGGCCTGTTCTTGTCCAGTCAGGATTCGGTCGGTCAACTCAAGCACAGGAAAAGGTTTTATGAAATAAAATTCCGGTCCGTAGTTGCGGATCCAAGAGGTATAAGATCTGATGTAATATTCCTTTTCGGCAAGAGATGGGGGCAACAGAAAGTCTCCTACAGCCTGACCATTCTCAATTTTAAATTTCTTCTGAAAAATAATGTCCCTCTCCTTATTGATCAACTCCACATAGAGCACTTGGCTCATGTCTCGTTTCATATCCGGTGAAGGATATCTCAGATAGGCTTTGAAAAATGCCTGGTCGCCCTGGTAATAATATGGCCTGTCAAATTGCAGGTAAACTTTTTCCTGAAGCCCATTGGCATCTTTGGCCAGCTGCACACCAGCATAGGAAGCATCAAGCTTATAATCCAGGGGAAGTAAGCTTGCAACTTTTCTTTTGTCCATATCTCCAGAGAAAACAACATCTTTAGGATTTAGGATAATGCCATTGTTATTTACCAGCACATAATTGCTTTTGGATTCAACCCATGAAATAGGATAAGGGGCGTCTTTGTAAGTATTGACAGTACTGTAGCCTTTTTCATAATGGATTTCAACACGTCCTTGGATCAAAATGCGGTATTCCCCCGGCTTTCGTGAAGGCGTAACTAGATTGTCCGGCTTATAAGGAATCACCGACTTTCCAAGCTCGTCTGCAAACATATTGGAGCGGATATTTCGGGATTCTGATCCACCTGGCTTATCACCATATAGATAAAACCCCTGTTGGTTGTGCTTATTCTCAAGAATGGACTTAAAAAGATTCGTCGTAGACTTCAAGTATGCATCTGCCCTGTTTTTTTCCCACAGCAGTTTGGTCTTTGCGTCAGGAGCATCAAGCTGTTCAAACCGTGTTGCCCCTGTAATGATATAACTTTGTGGAGTGAACAGGAAATCCTTCAAGTCAAAGGTCAAAAGGTACCCCAAAGCTTCATTCCTGATTTGAATAGGCTGTATAGCGGAAGCTTTAAAAGCATTGTTTGAATTGTCTTCAGGAAAATCTATAACCCAAGGATTGAGAATCTCACAATTTGCAGCCAAATAGTCATTGCCTAGAAATAGATTTTTGAATTTTCGAAGCTCCCGCTCCCAGACTTTATCCCTTTTTGCTTTGATTTCCACATCACTCAACTCTTGTTCTGTAGAGACAAGAGAAGTATTTACAGTCAATGAACCTCCATCACGCACCGCCACAGGTTTTTGAACAGCCTGATAGCCGATAAATGAAAAACCTATTTCATAATCCGCTTCAGGTATACCCTTAAGCATATACTGACCATCCATATCTGTTGTGGTCACGTATGTGGTAGCATTTATGAATACATTACAAAAAGGCAGTGGTTCACCAGTTTTACTATCTGTGACTTTCCCTGAAATGGTGCCTTGTCCCCATGATGGTAAGGAGCAAAAAACACTCAACAATAAGATCAATCCAAAACGTCCTAAACCTTCAAGTTGCATAAGTCCAATAAGTTGTTAAACATGCTGTGGAAAGTTAGCAACTTTTAACTAATTTTTATTTTAAACAAAAGGGAATTTTGAAGGAAGCTAATTGAACAGAATTTGTTGCTCGAGAAAAACCTGCCCTTCAGTCCCTTTAATCTTTAGATTCAGAATTCTGTTTTCCCAGTCTATTTCCAATAACCCATAATGAAGTTCTGCGATAAGATTGCCTTGTCTATACGGATTATATTCTTCTTTGTATTCTTTCCAAGTATGAGTCAGCCCACTGGAAGTTACTTCATACAAGCCTCTTGGGTAATCATTGTTTTTGAGCAGAGAAATTTCTGCTATATGTCTGTCTCCGCTCATCAGTAGCGGATTTTTCACTTCAGTCTTAGCGATGAGTTGAAGTAACCGCAGTCTTTCTTCTGGAAAATTAGCCCATTTTTCATGAGGATGTTCAGTTGGAATAATTTGGATTCCAGACGCTATGATATTCACAGAAGCTTTACTGCTCCTAAGCTCTTCCTCCAGCCATTTCCATTGCTCTTCCCCCAGCAAGGTGCCCTCTTTATTAGGCTGATATACTTTATTGATGACATGCAGCGTGTCTCTATGATATCGAGCATCCAAAAGCAAAATTTTGATGCTGTTTTCTCCTACGCCATAGGTGTAAGAAGCATATGCACCTTCTTGTTTTCTCCTTGGACTATTTTCCGGTTCTCCCAGAAAATCCAACATCAACTGTTGGGATTCTTTTTTTTGAGCATAAAATTTTCCACCATCATTGATACCATAATCATGGTCGTCCCAGATCCCAATTACTGGTGTATGAAGCTTTAATCTCTTGTAGTCCAGTTGTTGGTTTTGGGCATCATACTTTGATTTTAACAATTCCATATCATCTGTATCGCCGTATACATTGTCTCCCAACCAGATGAATAAATCGGGGGAATCATTGATCATGGGAATCCAGATCGGCTGTGGCAAATCATGCTTGTTGCAAGATCCAAATGCTAATTTTTCAATTATTCGAGGAGACTGCTGAGCAAAACAAACCTCAATGCTGCCAAAAAAGCAAATCATTAAAGCTACTAATAGGTTCTTTTTTTTCATGTTGTTTTTAAAATTGGAATAACTTCATCAATGTGCTAAATACTACATTCAAACTTTTTGAGGAGCTTCGAAACAGTCTGTCTAGTAAGTCCAGTCAAATGGGCAATGTCTTTAATTGAAAGCAAATCAGGAATGTAATTGGGTCTTCTTTCACTATCTTGTACCGTATAGTCAAACTCTTTTAACAATGACTCAAGCCTATCAGCTGGATTGAGTGTGCATATTTTGAATAACCTGGATTCGGCTCTACACCATCTTTCTACAACAGTTTTGTTGAACCAGTCTGAAACTTTTGGGTCATGTACAATGATATACTTGAAATAGTTGAGATCTACTGTTAGCAATTCGCAGGCTGTTGCCGCTTTTGCAAATTCATAAAATTGTCCATTGAGATATCTGAGGTTGCCAAAAAACTCATTTCTAAAAAGTAAATCATAGCAGATTTCCTGTCCTTCTTCAGAATAGCTGCCAATCTGTACTACCCCCTGCCTTACTTGAAACATTTCAAAAGGCTTGTTGGGTGGCATATAAATATAGGTACCCTTTGCCACCTTTCTTTTAGACACCAGTGATTCTGGATGTTCAGGCCTGAGACTTTGGTAGATATAGGTTTCCAAATCCATACTTCTCTTTTGCTGATACACGAATTTGGAAGCTTAATTCGGCTTTTACATAGTCTTTAAGCAGCTTTAACTGAAAGTTAATTTTTGGATAATAGGATAATCCTCGAGCCATTGGATTATGGCTCGAGGATAAATATCAGAATGAATACCTCAATCCAAGCTGTACCCGCCATGGGGTACCATTAATAGGCAATACACCTACTCCGGACTCTACTATGTATTGGTATTGATTTGTGGCCTGGTCAAATCCTCTTATGCTTTGAAGATTGCGAGAACTACTCAAGTTGTTGTTTACACCCCAGTCTTTATTTAGCAAATTCATAAAGTTGAATACATCCCCAGACAATTCGAGATTTTGCTTTTTGAATGTCCGGAAAGTTTTAAGCAAACGCAGGTCGAGGTTGACAAAGAAAGGATTTTCACCTCCATTTCTTGCTGCAATTTTGCCAAAGCTTTCCCGCAGGTATTTCTTGGCACTTTCAGCAGTATTGGGATCATCCAAAATAGCTTGATATCCATCTCTGATTTGGGAAGGGGTTGCAGGATCATTAGGATCAAAAACAAACGCAAGTGCATTATTGAGAGGAAAATCACCTTGAAGTGAGCCGTTGGAGACTAGGAAGGAATACCTTGATCCACCTACACCAATGAGTGTTGCTCCCATCACAAACCCTTTCCAGGTTGGGGTTGCACCATTCAGCACAATTTTATCCCTAAACTGATTGTCTGAAAATCCCCAATTCAAAGCTCTAGAATCATCCACCACGGGCAGAAATGTAGAGGTATTGGCTACACAACAATTGTAAGAAGAGTTGTCTTTGGCCTGATTAAATGTATATGATGCGGTAAAATATCCGTCTTTTCCAATTCTAACACTTCCATCTAATATAATAGCATACTGATAGGCTTCTGCAATCGAATTTAATTCTAATACCCTTCCTACATCTGTGGATTTCCGGGAATTTAACCAATTGGTCTGACCATTGGCTCCAATAGTCGCCGCAGGAACAAACACCCCTCTATTTGCTTCATTAGCCAATCTAAAATATGGCTCATCTACAAGGTTTCTTTCCAGATAGACATAGTTATTGTATGTTCTACTGTAAAGCACATTCATCCCCAGCCTAAATCTCTCACCCATAAATTTGTTGTAATTGAGATTTGCTTTAAAGGTATTGGGCACTTTGAAATCTTCTGCCACAGAGTTGATGGTAGAAATGAATGTTGCGCCTTCTGGTATCCCAGGTGCCGGAGTCCCATTTCTGTATCCAATAAAATCAGCCTGAGGCACCAGATTACCCTGGACATCTATTGCTGCTAGCATTGTACCTGAATTCTGGATATTGTTGACTTGGGCATAGTAGTGCGGCTGTGCACTGAATATCCCTGCTCCAAATTTCAATAGGTCTGTATCTTTTCCACTGATGTTCCATGTAAGCTGTAATCTTGGCTGCAGATTCCACAAATCAGCTGGGCGCATAGAGGTATTGATTCCCAATGCTCTGTCTACAGCGGGATTGTATGCTGCTGCATCTAAAAATAATGTGGCATCATATCTCAATCCAAAAACAGCATTGAGTTCCTTGGAAGGATTGAACTCCACCTGTCCAAAAGCAGCAAGGTCAATGACACTTTGCTTGACAATGGGAAGTCCACTGAGTGGAACTTCTCTGGCATATCTAAATGGCGTGTTTCTTTCAAAATCCAATAGGGAATTGTAAAAGAATCGTCCGTTTTGCTCATTGCTTAGTAGGGTCTCCAGATAGGTAATCATATTATCTGTCCCGAATGTAAAGTTGAACTTCCCTTTTTGCATATAAGTGGTATTGACCAAATGAATCTGCTCCTCAAGGTTTGTTTCAGGAGTGAAACGCTGACCTCCGATTTGGATATTGGTTGTTTGTACTGCATTGGGATTAGATTCTGTCGGAAAAGGAGAAACAACCCTGACAATAGCTCTGGGGATGTTCTGGGCAGGAATCTCACTGCTTGTCCTGAATGCCCTTTGGGCATGCTGGTATTGAATCTTAAGTTCATTTGTGGTATTGGCATTCACAATAGATCGCAGCGAAACCAAGAGACTGTTTTCTTTGGACGTAAAATCTCCCCATACTTCCGCCAAGTTGATCGCGGTATTGTCATTTACTGAAAATGGATTAGACCAATTGGTGTAATTATTCCTGATTGTCAATTTATTCCTTTGATTGATTTGCCAATCAAGTCTTGCAAACATGGTATTTGCCACGGTTTTTCTAGAAAATTCACCTACTTGTTGGCTATTGCTCACTCCATAAAGACTTCTCGCAACATTTATAAACTTATCTAGCGTATCTTTTTTGATCCTAAGGCGTCTCTCATCATCCTCATTTCTGATATCGGCAATAAATTCAGGTTCTCCGGCATCTTGTCTGTCAAACACCGTAAAAAAATGAACCTTGTCTTTGATAATAGGGCCGCCAAGACTAAATCCCCACTGAGTATTATTGAATACTACATTTCTTCTTACTCCCCGGATGTCATAAGGACTGGCCAAGTTGTCATTGCGATGATAGACAAATGCTGAACCTTCCATGGCATTAGTTCCAGCTTTTGTCACTGCATTTAAAGCACCTCCGGCTTGTCTGCCTTGTGTCACATCATAGGAATTGGTGGCTACTTCAAATTCACGTATTGCCTCAATCGAAACGGTGTAGGGTCCTCGGCCTATTTCCCCTGCTGTGAGCTGATTTCGCGCATTCACCCCATCTAAAGTTACATTTGTTGATGTCCTTCTCTGCCCTCCCAGGTTTAGCGATCCTCCACCCTGCAAAGGAGAAAGTGCTGCCAAGTTGGTGAAATTCCGCCCTTCGGTGGGTAGATTTTTAATTTGTTTGGAATCAATTGCTGTGACTGCACCCAATTTTTCTTTTTGATTTTGAAAACTATCTCCAGTCACCACAACTTCTTCGAGGTCATTGCTCCCATCTTCCATGGCAACTTCTATTGCTATCCTATCCCCTTGGTTGAGCTGATAGCCCGTTAGCCTTACTGTAGCATATCCAACATAAGTCAGTGTAATCGTATAGGGCTTACCTAGAGGGAGCTGCTGCAATTGGAATCTACCATCTATACCTGTTACAGTCCTGGCCTCAAATCCAGTGGATTCATTGCGGACCAAAACTCCTGCTCCGATCATTGGCTGGCTCGTATCGTCTACCACCAACCCGCTGATCGTCGCATTAGTAGCTTGTGCATGCGCTTCAAGTTGTACAAAGGCTGTAAATAGAAACACACACACCGCGTATTTCAAAACTGATTGCTTGAATGTAAAAGTTAGTTTCATGGGAAAAATGATTTATTTCCCCCAAATTTCAATTGATCAATCTCCCCAAAAAGTTAAATTTTAACATGTTAAGCAGAGATAACCATTGTTTAACTTTAGCAAAATTTTTTGGCCAAAAAAAAGCCGGGAAATTCCCGGCGTTAAGGTTTCTTTTTCTTTTTGTTGTCTTTGATCTCATCAATATCCTCTCTTTCTTTGAGTTTTTTGTCTTCAACATTCTGATTGAGAAAGGCGTTGATGCGGTCTATAGGAAAACTACTGGAAATCTCCCCAAAGGAATTGATATTCATTTTAAAACCCTCTAGCTCCTTATGGACTTTAGGATTCTCTTCTTTTTTCGGTTTCTTGGCCATGATGTATGCGTTTAAATCAATTCACAGGCAAGGATAAATCAATTATTGACAGCAAGAGATTCAAGTGCAAATGAAATTCTTTTTTGCAATTCGGCTTTACCAATGATGCTGAAGACCGCCATGAGATCCGGTCCTGCACCTACACCTGTTACTGCCAATCGGACAGCTTGCATTACTTTCCCAAATTTAATGCCATTGGATTCTGCTGCCTGTTCCAACATGGATTTGGCAGACTCAGGTGTCAGTTCTCCCTCATAGTCAGACAAGATTGCATGGTAACTTTTCAAAACCGCCACAGCTTCAGAATTCCATTTTTTTGCCGCTACATCTGTGTCAAAAACAGTAGGTGCAATCAACATGAACTTACCCTCTTTCCATAGATCCCCAGGGAATGTAGCCCTTTCTTTCATGATATGGGCAATTTGGGAAGCCTTTTCAGGCGTAAGTTCCAGGCCCTCTTCCTTTACGTCACTCAACAAGTACGCACCTAGTTCTGCATCTGACTTGCTACGTAGGTATTGCTCATTGTACCATTTTGCTTTATTGATGTCAAATTTGGTCCCTGATTTTCCAATTCGCTCAATAGAAAAAGCTTCCACCAACTCTTCAAGGGTAAACATTTCTCTATGGTCTCCTGGATTCCAGCCCAAAAATGCCAAGAAGTTCAGCACAGCTTCAGGCAGATACCCTGCTTCTTTAAATCCTTTGGCTGTTTCACCACTGTTGGGATCTGTCCAATCCATCGGAAATACCGGGAAACCGTGCTTGTCTGCATCACGCTTCGACAATTTACCATTGCCATCAGGCTTCAATAAAAGCGGAAGATGTGCAAACTCAGGCATGGTGGCTTCCCAGCCAAAATATCTGTACAACAAAACATGAAGTGGTGCGGAAGGCAACCATTCTTCTCCCCTGATCACATGGGTAATGCCCATCAAATGGTCATCTACAATATTGGCCAAGTGGTAAGTAGGCATCCCGTCAGACTTCATCAAGACCTTGTCATCCAAGGTACTCGAATGCACCATCACCCACCCCCTGATCAAATCATGTAAACGAACTTCTTCTTTACGTGGGATTTTGACCCTGATCACATAGGGTTCGCCAGATTCCAGACGTGCTTTTACCTCATCCTCAGGAAGGGTCAAGCTATTTTTCATCTGTGTTCTGGTGATGGCATTATATTGAGGCGAAACAACTCTGGCAGCTGTCAGCCTCTCTCTCATAGCTTCAAGCTCTTCTGAAGTATCAAAGGCGTAATAAGCATGACCCTTTTCTACCAGATCAAGCGCATATTGCATGTACATGGGCTTGCGCTCTGATTGACGGTAGGGACTGCTATTACCGGGATTCCATGGACTTTCGTCTGGCGCTATGCCTAGCCAATCCAAGGCCCCTTTGATATACTCCTCAGCTCCTGGAACAAACCTTGTCTGATCAGTATCTTCTATCCGCAAGAGGAATTTACCTCCCGTCTTTCGGGCAAATAGGTAATTGTACAGCGCGGTCCTCACCCCGCCGATATGAAGAGCTCCTGTAGGAGATGGAGCAAAACGTACACGTACTTCTCGGTTCATTTTTATGATATGACTAATACAACATGGCTAAGTGCCCCTTGTTGTAATGCTATGCAGCTGTTAAGCCTGCAAAGATAGGAAAAATCAGGACAGGATTAAATAAATTGGAATCAGGTAAGTCTACCAAGGTTACAGACAAGTCAAAGAATTGGTATTGAGAGGCAACATCCTAACTATCTATGAAGACTGGAATAAGTAAAGTGTAAAAGGATTACTGGGTTAATTTTGATATCTTATCCCCTTTATAAAGTAAAAATCAATCAATATACTATCATTAAGTACTAATCCAGTGGAGGAAATTGGCATTGCGGGCAACTACCTTTAAACAAAAAAAACAACTATGAATTGGCAAGGGGTATTTCCGGCAGTAACCACCAAGTTCCATGCAGATGGAAGTCTGGACATGGACATGTTTTTCAAAAACCTGGATGCACAACTTGATGCAGGTGTACATGGCATCATCTTAGGAGGCACATTGGGGGAATCTTCAGTACTTTCATTGGAAGAAAAAATAACACTTACTACTGAGACAGTAGCCTATATAGCAGGTAAAGTACCTGTGATCCTCAACATCGCGGAAGGAGCGACACGTGATGCCATTTTTTGGGCCCATAAAGCTAAAGAAATCGGTGCGTCTGGCTTAATGCTATTACCTCCTATGCGCTATGCCTCAGATGGCAGGGAAACTGTCGCTTACTTCAAGGCAGTAGCCGAAAGTACTGATCTTCCGATCATGATTTACAACAATCCGGTAGACTACAAGACACTCGTGACATTGGATATGTTTGCCGAATTGACGGAATGTCCCAATATACAAGCTGTAAAAGAGTCGACACGTGATATTTCCAATGTGACTAGGATGAAAAACCGATTTGGGGACAGGTTCAAAATCCTCTGTGGTGTGGATACCTTGGCCATGGAAGAGCTTGTAATGGGTGCAGATGGATGGGTAGCTGGCTTGGTCTGTGCCTTTCCAAAGGAAACCGTTGCCGTCTATGAACTTTTGAAAGCCGGTAAACACCAAGAAGCTTTAAAAATCTACAGATGGTTCTTACCTTTATTGGAACTCGATATACATCCTAAACTGGTGCAATACATCAAACTGGCAGAACAAATAGCCGGAATAGGTACTGAATATGTCAGAGCACCAAGGCTTACCTTAATTGGAGAGGAAAGAACCAAGATCGAAAATATCATCAAAAGAGGTCTGGAACATCGTCCCCATTTGGGCTGAGCAGAGGCAAACTGATGAACTTAAACAACAGTGGTGGGTGTTGAGAGGATAGACAGAAACTTATGCCTTAGTGTCTACTAAAATCGAAACCTAAACTCAAACCTATGATGACCTTTGATGACCATTTTGCCAAAGCCCAAGAGGCGTTTTTGTTTTACAAAAATGTTCCTGGAAATGAAAAAGCTGCTTTTTTAAGAAAAATAGCAGATGGATTAGAGTCCAAAAAAACCGAAATTATTCCCCTTGCTTCAGGTGAATCCAATCTTCCAGAAGGTAGAATTACCGGTGAGCTAGGCCGGACCACAGGACAGATCAGATTATTCGCCAAATTGGTTGAAGAAGGAAGCTGGGTTGAAGCAACAATTGACAATGCAGACCCTAACCGTACTCCAGCACCCAAGCCCGATATCCGGAGATTTCTGACACCACTTGGGCCTGTTGTGGTATTTGGCGCCAGCAATTTCCCTTTGGCTTTTTCTACTGCAGGTGGGGATACCATTTCCGCATTAGCTGCTAGCTGTCCAGTCATCTATAAAGCCCATCCAGCACATCCCAAAACTTCTTCCCTTGTTGCTGGTGTAATCAAGCAAGCCGCTTTGGATTCAGCTTTACCAGAAGGAATCTTCCAGCATGTTGAAGGTGGAGCCAAAGAGGGACAAGCGCTTGCCAAGCATCCCGTAGCTAAAGCCATTGCCTTTACAGGTTCATATGGTGGAGGAAAGGCCCTATTTGATACAGCAAATCAACGGGAGGAACCTATTCCTGTATTTGCAGAAATGGGTTCGGTCAATCCCATCTTTATATTCAAAGAAAAACTCGCTCAGAACTTAGCTGCTTTGGCGAAGGCTTTCGTCGGTTCACTTACTTTGGGAGCAGGTCAATTTTGCACCAATCCTGGACTTATCTTTGTGCCAAAATCCCAACAAAAAGAATTTGCTGACGCAGTTAAAGCCGAACTTGAAGATATTGCAGCAGCACCCATGCTTCATGAAGGTATTGCCAATGCTTATTACAACGCGCTTCAATATCTTCAGGACAGAGAAGAACTGGAGTGGGTAAAAGTTGCAGCTGCCAAAGACCTCATTAAAGCCCATCCGGCATTGGCCAAAATAAAAGCATCTGATTGGCTTTCTGACAACAAGTTCCAAGAAGAAGTATTTGGCTCCTTCGCCTTGATGGTGGTGTATGATAGCGAGGACGACTTGATCGGTATAGCAGAAAAACTGCACGGGCAGCTGACTATTACCATTTGGGCTGAAGAGCATGAACTGACGGATAAGTTATATCTGCTAAACCTCTTGGAAGAAAAATGTGGTAGAATCCTTTACAAAGGGGTCCCCACAGGAGTAGAAGTAGGCTATGCCATGCACCATGGTGGACCTTACCCGTCTACTACAGACAGCAGAAGTACATCTGTAGGTGTATATGCAATTAAGCGCTTTGCAAGACCTATTGCTTTCCAAGACATGCCACAAAGCCTACTACCCGACGCACTTCGCGATGGTAACCCGCTCGGAATTTGGAGAACGGTAGACGGGAACTTCACCCAAGATTAAGCTTAGTACTATTCTAAAAATACATGAAATCAACTTTCTCCTGCATCGATGCCCATACTTGTGGCAATCCCGTAAGATTGGTGTCCGGTGGCGTCCCTTTTCTCAAGGGCAACAACATGTTGGAAAAACGGCAGTATTTTCTAGATAATCTAGATTGGATACGGACCGGGTTGATGTTTGAACCAAGGGGCCATGACATGATGTCTGGCTCCATGCTTTTCCCTCCGCATGATCCTGAAAACGATTTTGCAGTACTTTTTATCGAAACATCAGGCTGCCTGCCGATGTGTGGTCACGGCACCATTGGTACAATTACCATTGCTATAGAAGAAGGATTGATCAAACCCAAAACTCCAGGTTTTCTGAGAATGGAAGCCCCTGCGGGATTGGTTCTAGTGGAATATACACAAGAAGGAAATAAAGTAACTTCTGTCAAACTCACCAATGTCAAAAGCTTCCTTGCTGCCGAAAATCTGGAAATTGAGCTGGAAGAATTGGGAGTGCTAAATGTTGACGTTGCTTATGGTGGGAATTTCTATTGTATTGTTGACCCACAGAAGAATTTTCTTGGTTTAGAAAACTTCAGGGCTGAACAGCTGATCAGCATGGCACGTGCTCTCCGCCGCAATATGAATAAAAAATACAAGTTTGTGCATCCCGAGCATCCACAGATCCAAGGACTATCCCATGTACTCTGGACGGGTAAAACACTTGATCCCAGTAGCACTGCTCGCAATGCAGTGTTCTATGGTGACAAAGCCATTGATCGCTCTCCTTGTGGTACAGGCACCTCAGCACGTATGGCCCAATGGCATGCTAAAGGATTGCTGAAACCTGGCCAAGATTTCATCCACGAAAGCTTTATCGGATCAAAATTCACAGGAAGAATTGAAAAAGAGACAGAAATAGCCGGCAAACCCGCCATCATTCCAAGCATAGAAGGCTGGGCAAAAATTTATGGCTACAATACCATCATCCTAGATGACGACGATCCGTATGTTCATGGTTTTCAAGTGATTTAGTCTTGAGTAGTGAGTCTTGAGTCTTGAGACATAAGACGTAAGACATAAGACATAAGACGTAAGACATTAGAATAATTTCTCTTGCTTCTTGCTTCTCGATACTCGATACTTATATCAAACCCTCATATCTCAATACTCATATCTCAATACTCACATCTCAATACTCACATCTCAATACTCACATTTCAAAACTAGCTCTCTTTACTTATGACTAACAAGAAACCTACCTTGATCATTGGTGGCGGCATCGTGGGGCTGTTTACGGCTTATTTTCTCGAACAGGCAGGAGAGGAAGTTATTGTACTGGATAAAGGGGATATGGAAACCAACTGTTCTACGGGCAATGCAGGAATGATTGTTCCGAGTCACATCGTCCCCCTTGCTGCACCAGGGATGATCAGTAAAGGTATAACCTGGATGTTTTCATCAAAAAGCCCCTTCTACATCCATCCAAGGATGGACAGAAAGCTATTGAAATGGTCTTGGCTGTTTTACCGTGCAGCAAACAATTCCCATGTGGAGAAAAGTATTCCTTTCCTAAAAAATTTAAGTCTGCTGAGTAAATCCCTGTACAGAGATATCCGGGATCAACATGCCGACGCAAACTTGGGCTTGGTAGAAAAGGGCCTCATGATGCTGTATCAAACAGAAGCAGTTGAAAAAGAAGAGATTGAGTTTGCCCATTTGGCGAGAAAACATGGACTTGAAGCTGAAATATTAACTCCTAAAGACATTCAGACCATTGAGCCCAACCTGGAAGTCAAAGCCAAAGGAGCGGTTCTATTTCCGGGTGACGCACACCTTTCTCCGGGCGCACTCTATACCTTCCTAATCAATCACCTGAAAGCGAAAGGAATTACGCTCAAAAATCACATAACTGTCACCGGATTTGAAAAGAAAAGCGGTCATGTGAATGCAGTGCTGACGCAAAGCGGAGCCATCAGCTGCAGTCAGGTAATCCTTTGTGGAGGTGCCTGGACCTCAGAATTGGCAGCAATGCTTGGATTCAATCTCCCCATGATGGGAGGTAAAGGGTATAGTTTTGTTCTAGACAACCAACCGGAAATCCGTCAGGCAAGTATTCTTACTGAGACCAAAGTGGCAGTAAGTCCCTATGGAAACCAGATCAGATTTGGGGGAACAATGGAAATAGCCGGTACTGACGAAAGGATCAACTTAAATAGAGTAAAGGGTATTTATGAAGCAATCAACCGTTATTATCCTGGGTTCGAAGCCAAGTTTCCTGATCAGGACAAAATCTGGAAAGGTCTCCGCCCTTGCTCCCCTGATGGATTGCCTTACATTGGGTCAGCCCCGGGATTGAGCAATGTTTTGGTAGGTTCTGGTCATGCCATGATGGGCATCAGTTTAGCTCCTGCTACTGGCAAACTGCTTGCTGAGTTGCACCAAAAGGCTACTCCTGCCATTTCACTTCGAGGATTCGAGGTAGGTAGGTTCAGTTAAGTCAGTTTGGACTGTCTCTTTATGCTGATGCCAAAGCATCCTTCCCTTTGCGGTGCGTATTAAATTAAACGTTTCAAATTTTCCCAATAACTCAGCCTCTCCTGATTCCAATTCCTGATTGTAGATGGGTTGGTTCCAGTCCTTTTTAAAAAAATCATCCTGCTGTATCATTACTGTTCCCAAGGAATTTTCGGCAAGCTCGACAAGTGGTGCAGAAATATACCCAGACTGTTGATGGGGCAATCTAACTCGGTACCAGTTGCCAAACTTACCTTCTATCTTCAAAACAGATTGTCTTGGCATCTGCGTCAAAACCAATGAATTTGTAGTAGGAGAAACCCGGATATTTGCAGTATTCCCTTTGATCCTTCCTACAAGTCCAATACTTAAGCTATCAGATAAGTCCGAAGCTGCAAGCGGACCAGCATTTCTGAAAAAAAACAAGGGATCCACGCTTCCCCTTCCCATGCTATATATTCCAAAGTGCAGATGAGGCGCCGTGGATATGGCATTGCCTGTATTACCTACCAATCCTAGTGTATCTCCCTCACGAACTGACCGCCCTACTTGTACAAGCTGACTATCTAAATGGGCATAGTAATAGGAATATCCACCTCCCGTGACACTGACTGTTTTGCCTCCGAGTCTATTTGTTCCGACTCGACTCACTCTTCCGTTCATTACCGCTACGACAGGAGTACCTTTAGGAGCAAAAACATCAATGCCCTCATGTCTTCTACCACCCCCATCTCTTGGGTCTCCATAAAAGCTAGAGACATTTCTACTTGTTTTACCCGGAATCGGAAAAGCCAAAGAGGCTCGATAAACCATACTCAACTCAAAGACACCCCCTCTCATCAGCTCTGGCTGTACGCGGAGTAAATAATTTCCACTTCTGCTAATACGCTCTTGCAACATCTCTCCTGTATCCGCTGAAGCGCTTCTGTTAAGACTTCCATCATCCCTTATTTCATATAAGTCCATGAAGAACTTTGCGTCAGGCTGTGATACCGGATTTAATTTGATTTCAAGCTGTTGACCTTCTCTGACCGCAAACCGCAATCCCATTGCATTGTTTTCTTTTGGATCAAAATAACTCAGCTCCTGATAAGGCAACTCCACAAGTATGGAATCAGAAAGCGCCCGCTCTCCTGCCTGAATCCAATCTCTGACCATTGCAGACTCTTTGAGGACGGACGTGGAAATATCCCTGACATACTGTTCATAAGGACTTGCCGGCTTAAATACCTTATCCAACCTTGTCCCATTACATGCCGTCAATATTACGGACAGAATGAAAAAGCATATACGAGCAAAACTCTTCATCATTTTTTAGACAAAATAAAAGAGGGCTTAAGCCCTCCTTGGTTAGGATTTCATTTCCTCATGAATACCTTCTTTAATTTCCTCAATCAGCTTTTTATTAAAAGCAGGGAGATCATCTGGCTTTCTGGAGGTGACCAGACCTGAGTCGCAAACGCATTCTTCATCTACCCAGTCCACACCTGCATTGATTAAATCAGTTTTGATAGAAGGCCAAGAAGTCATTTCACGCCCTTTAAGCTTTCCCGTTTCGATCAGAACCTGAGGCCCATGACAGATGGCTCCTATGGGTTTACCGGCATCAAAAAAATGATTGATAAAAGAAATGGCTTCCTCATTTTTCCTGAGTTTATCGGGATTGATTACACCACCAGGAATCACTAACGCATCATAATCAGCAGGATCAGCCTCAGAAAGAGATTTATCAATAGTCACTTCACCAGTCCAGTTGTTATCAGACCAACCATTGATGGTTTTGGCCGGAGATATTACGTGGACTGTAGCACCTTCATTTTCCAAAGCTTCTTTAGGACTCAGCAATTCGCTGCGTTCAAATCCGGTTTCAGTAATTATGGCTATTTTTTTGTTTTCTAATGTTGACATTAC
>DAIPZN010000036.1:0-37234 GCA_036782195.1 Cyclobacteriaceae bacterium
AGAAGGACAGCGACAACGACGGCGTTACCGATGATCTGGACCTTTGTCCCGATACTCCTGCCGGTACTGAAGTAGATGAAAATGGTTGTATTTTATGCAAGTTTGAGGATGCTGTTTACACGGGAGTCCATTTTGTTTCCACTGGAAATATCAGGTCTAATGAAGCTTTGGTACAACTTGCTGCGAGCCTATACCTCACCGAAGGAACATCAATAGCTGGTAAAAGAATGAGATTTGTGAATTTAGATCTTCCAGAACCTAACAAGTCTGATGCTGGATTTGACAGTAATCCATATTTCCTCACTTCATGGTTGACAGTTCAGCCTATCCAGGGAATGGAAGGTATGGGCACAGTGAGCACTCAAGTAAGGTTTAACATTGGAAGCTTAGATTCACAACAATTCAGGATAGGAATTTATGCCGAAAACTGTGAAGTCGTTGGGGAGGATGCTTTGGTTACTGTTTCAAGACCAATGGATGACTTTGTAACAGGAGGAGGTTACTTGTTAGAGACCCAATCTGCAGGTAAATATGCTGCGGATAAGGGTTCAAAAGTTAACTTCGGGTTCAATGTGAAGTTCAATAAGCAGAGGACTAATTTGCAGGGAAACACCAATATCATATTCCGAAAAGACGGTAAGGTGTACAGAATTAAAGCCAATAACTTTATTTCGCTATCAGCATCAAATGCCACATCTACAACCCCTGCGCAAGCAACTTATAGTGCCAAAGCAAATCTCTTTGACTCCACTGATCCAGAAATGGAAGTAGGTATTGCTAGTCAGAAAAATCTTGTTGTAGTCATGACAGACAGAAGTACAACGGATGCTAAAGAAAATTCAATGGATGACATTTCCTTTACACTTTGGGAGTCAGATGGATCCCTTCTTTTTAGCTCTAGTTGGAGTTCAGGCAAAACAGTACAACAAAGGTTGACAAAAGGCAACATACAGGTGAATCAGAATAACAATGTAAACGGAAAAGTTGAAAACCGACTTATTCTAACTTCAGATGATGCTGACAATATATCTATTGAAGGCCAAATGATCACTTTCAGTGTATTTGTTGATGAAAAAGATTCCTTCACCCCGTCAGGTACGGTAACTTTCTTGAGCGGAAACACGGTTCTAGGATATGTTCCGATTGCTGGCAATACTGTTACCTTTAAGATTAGCAATCTTACCCTTGGAACACATGGAATCTGGGCATACTATAGCGGAGACAGCAGATTTGCTTCAAGTTCAACAGGCGAAAATGGACTGTTCCATACCGTTATTGGAAAAACAGAAGGGCCTAAAACAGAAGAACCCGTAGTACAAGAGCCTGTCACGTCAAGTCCTAAATCTAAGGGAGGCAAGAATGCAGGATCTAGAATGTTAGATTCACAGGCTGAAACCAACAATACCTCTGATGAGGCAAGACTAGTGGAGCCGAGACCGGATGTTTTTGACCTTGGTGAGCTTAAACTGAATGCTTATCCCAATCCATCAAAAGGTGTCTTTGAGCTTGCATTGTCAGGTTACGAAAAGGGTAAAGTTTCGATCAGCGTGGTCAACCTACTGGGTACACCAGTGTTTAACCTTGAGCATGAATATGGCCCAGGTCAAACAGGGGTAAATATAGATATCAAGGATTATGCCCCTGGAATCTACTTCTGCTATGTGAAGCAGGGCAGGATCACTCAGATGATAAGGATAGTGAAAAACCAATAGCCTTTACAATGCAGTAAACCAAACAGGCTGTTCCTTTGGGGCAGCCTGTTTTTTTTGGGATTACCTCTGCTTACTGCTTGTGCGATGTGAATAGGAACAAGGTGAATAAACTGAAGCCGTGTGATTTTCCATCCATGGGTCTATTGGCGATTAGGCAAAAACTGAAGAAAATAATGTTTATGTAGTTTTTTATAATACTCAAAAAAATAAGAATATACTATACGAAATTAATTTACAATACAAGTCATGGGTACCTCTAAAGAGTGGTATAAGTTTATAAAAATTATAATCCAGTAATGTAAAGAATTAAAAACCGAAAGCTCAAGAATGAACTCAAGTTGCCAAAAAAGCCTCGTTTTATAGCACTGGGTATTGTATTTATTGTCTGCAATTGGACCAAACGTATATTACCGTTGATTACCTGGTCGGAAAAAAGAAGATAAAAGGATTTAGATTCCACCCTTTTCCAGATGTTTCTAAGCTTCGCTTCAGTTGAAAGAAATATGTTGCAACCTTGATGAAAAAAGGTAGTAGCTTGCTAATTCAGAACAACAATCCCGAAAGGAGTTGCTGGATTTTTTGCAATACCGCTAGCCCAAAAGGAACCTTTGGTGAGATCGAGTTCTCCAAAAAAAATAGGATGGAATAATTTTGTAGGAAACTATTATTAATTTCTAGGAGGAAGAAATCTGGTATACAAAACTTATTGGAGCATTGGCGTTCAATTTCCTGTCATTTGAACAAGTTTCTTTTGGAGTTGCATATTATACCGAATTTTTTTTGCGGAAAAAATTAAAAACACGGGTTTTTATTTAATTTTAGGTTGATAATCAAGCACTAACAACTTCTATGACACGGTCATTGCTGTTAATTATTGGAATAATACTTTTCTCCTGTTCGACAGATGACGTTATGCCCGAAGGCAAAGAAGAAGAAAGAAAGATTTTAAAGGTGATCGAAGACCAAGAAGCGGTAATTGATCTAAGTACCTATTACAATACTCTTAATTTTTCCATCAGGCTTTCAGATGATGCGGACTTCAAAGGCTTGTTTCCACTGGATACTCTCTTAATAGATTCTCTTGTTAGAGAAGAGATTTTTTTAAATGAATATGTAAAACGCAACGAAGGAAAATACTGGTATAGGGGCTATTTAGAATATGTCTCACAGACGCGCTTTAAGGTAAAGGTGTCAGGCGAAATCCTAAACAAATTAAAAGGAGATCAGACTTTAGGCCTTAATCCGTTTAAATTAAACCAAATCACTTTAATTAAAAATTGTCCAATAAACTATACCTCAATAGATGCTGAAAAAAGTTTAGTGAACAGTTCATGGAGACTCGTTGGATTGACTGATGAATCTGGAGAAATCATCGTTCATCCTAGTTGCGAGTATAATTTTGTTCCCCTTATTTTCAGTGACAACTTCGTTCAATTGCAGCCTGGTATTGAAAATACTACAATGAGGGCTTATAGTTTTAATTCAGGAGTGTGGTCGAAAGATGCCGAAACATGCATATTCGGATACACGCTAATGGAGGGGAATAAATTGAAAATTTATTTTGAATTTAGACCCTATAACGGTTGGCGGAATTCCTTATTCAGGTGGCATAATCTTTTACATGTAACCAAAGATATTGCCCATATTGACCAGCAGTTAAAGTTATTGTTCAAGCATGACGATATGCTTGATTACGAAATCGAAAAAAATCTATTAAGGCTCAAAAATCAAAAAACAGGAGTATATGCCCTTTTTGTAGGGCTTTAGTTTCTGTCATTTCAAAGCTTCCAACTTGTTTTTCAAGTCTATGATTTCCCGCAGATATTTTCTTTCGCGTTCGACAGTGTTGTTTTTATAAACATGATATTGCTTTTCTATCTCTAATAAAGAATCTAAATCCGTTTTGTATTGAAGTTTGATTTTTAAATATTTTGAACCTAAGAGAATAGACACAAATAGTAAAACCAAAATTGTAGTCAATGCGCTCCACTCTTTATATTGATTTGAAATTCCCATCTTTTGCTCATCGATATGTTTTGAAGCCATTACAGCATTGATCTTATCTAGCTCATTTTTTGACGCTAATAGTGAATCTTTTATTAATTTTTCAGTTTGCTGTAAGGAGGTTACTAAAGAGTCTGACGAGCTTTTGAAATGGATCATTGAATTTTTCAGCCTAATTAAATCTTCCTGATGGATCACATAATAATTTGGTGAGTTTGAAGACCTGATAAAAAGACGGTCCAAATCTGGGAATGTGCTGTTTAAAGGAATTCCTGTTTTGATTGTGGGGTTTAAACCAAATGAACCGTTTGAGAAGATCAATAGGAAATTAATGAGTAATAATATCCTTAACATCTTGTTTTTGAGTTATAATGAGTGGGAGATAACTCCGAAAAATAACAATTTATAAACTCATTGATAATAAGGTTAAGTTTACTTCATCATTCAATAATCCAAAGGCTTAATTTTGTATATGAAAAGAGCCAATTCCTTTGGAAGGATAGACCATGTAGATCCTAATGAGTTGTTTGATCTTATAATTTTTAGGATATGCCTAATTCATTAAACCTTTTTTTTCTGATTCTTCGCCTCATCTCAACCTAAATCCTATTGTTTTCTCGATACTTATCAAAAGAAATTAGGTATAGATGAATATGATCGGCCAATAAAAAAAGCCACTCATTTGAGTGGCTTTGTAGCCTCGACAGGAATCGAACCTGTATCTAAAGTTTAGGAAACTTCTATTCTATCCATTGAACTACGAGGCCAGTTAAGACTGGTAGAAGCGAGAGCCGAAAGGTTAGCCTTTAGTCTTGTTCTTATTTCCTGAAGCTTGAACTTAAGCAACAACATCAACATCACTGATGTGAATCGAAATTTCAATTCGCATCTCTCGCATCGCTCAGAGGTCGCAAGTTAAATCATTATAACCCAATCACGCAAATAAATTTAATGTCATTTGTGCATTTGGAATATAAAACGCTATCTTTGCAGTCCAAAAATTAAGATGGACGGGATCCATCAATTCACTAAATATCAATTAACTATGGCAGTAAAAATCAGATTAGCGCGTAGAGGCAGAAAAAAATTAGCCATCTATGACGTTGTAGTAGCTGATGCAAAAGCTCCACGGGATGGACGCTTTATCGAAAAGATCGGGACTTATAATCCCAACACTGACCCTGCATCCATCAATATCAACAACGAGCGTGCGCTCACTTGGTTGATGAATGGTGCACAACCTACCGACACTGTAAAAGCGATGCTTTCTTACAGAGGTATTCTATTAAAGAAACACCTTCAAATTGGTGTGTTGAAAGGTGCTATCAGCCAAGAAGATGCTGATGCTAAATTTGAAACTTGGAAGGCATCCAAAGAAAATGCGATCTCCGGCAAAGTTGATAAGCTGACAAAAGCGAAAGACGAAGCCCGTAAGAAAGCAATTGATGCTGAAACTGCCAAAAACCAAGCTCGTCTTGATGCTATCAAGAAGCGTGAGGAAGAAGCCAAAGCAGCAGCAACTGCCGAGGCAGGCGAAGCAACTGAAGCTACTGAATCTCCTGAGGCAGCTGCCGAAGGCGAAGCAACTGAAGCCTAACCGATTCAGAACTCCATGAACAAGGATAACTATTTCCAACTGGGTTATATCTCCAAAGTTCATGGCCTACATGGTGAAGTAATGGCAGTGCTTGATGTCGATTATCCGGAGGATTATGAAGAACTCGAGCATGTTTTTCTGGAACAAAAAGGCCGACTAGTCCCCTTATTTATTGAAGACTTTGTGTTGCAACCCAACAATAAGGTTCTAGCTAAATTTGAAGATATAGATACGGTCGAAAAAGCAGGAGAATTAGTGGGATCGGCTTTGTACCTACCACTGACCGAACTTGTTGAACTTCCAGAGGACCAATATTACTTCCATGAACTGATCGGATATGAAGTTCTGGATGAAGTACAGGGCATAATTGGCACAGTACAGGTCATCTATGATTTGGAAACCCAAAATCTATTGGGCGTCGACCACAAAGGCAAAGAAGTCCTGATACCAGTTCAGGAACCAATTGTACAAAGGGTCGACAAGGCAGCAAAAAAAGTTTTCTGCCAACTGCCCGAAGGCTTACTTGACATATATCTGGAAGATTGACACATGCGGATAGACATCATTACCGTGGTGCCTGGATTGCTGGACGGACCTTTTTCACACTCCATACTCAAAAGAGCTGAGGACAAAGGCATCGCCAAAGTACAGGTACACAACTTAAGAGACTATGCCTCCGGCAATCAAAAGCAAGTAGATGATTATGCTTTTGGTGGCGGTGCAGGAATGGTCATGATGATCGAACCAATTGCCAAAATCATCGAAACCCTCCAAAGTGAAAGGTCTTACGACGAAGTCATTTATATGACTCCCGACGGTCAGACTTTCAACCAAAACATGGCCAATGAACTTTCTCTCAAAGGAAACCTCATTATCCTGTGCGGACACTACAAAGGTGTGGATGAGCGGATCAGGCAAAAATGGATAACCCGTGAAATCAGTATAGGCGATTATGTCCTCTCAGGAGGAGAACTTGCTGCCGCTGTGGTCACGGATGCTATCATAAGATTGATACCGGGTGTGCTCAATGACGAAACTTCTGCACTGACTGATTCCTTTCAAGATGGTCTTTTGGCACCTCCGGTCTATACCAGACCTGCCGATTACCAAGGTATGAAAGTTCCGGATGTGCTGCTTTCAGGTCATCAGGCCAAAATAGATACATGGAGGTTTGAAGCATCGGTTCGCCGAACCAAAGAAAGAAGACCCGACCTTCTCGAAGGTAAAGACTTCTAGGCGATGAGATCACGCAACGATAATTGAGAATTTAACAACAGATCATGCCCGGCATGATTGCTACAAGCACATAAAATATACAGCTATGAGCGAACTATTAAAATTTGTAGAAGCGGAATACAATGAGGTGAGAGCCAAATTCCCTTCTTTCAAAGCAGGCGATACCATCAATGTACACGTTAAAATCACTGAAGGTAACAAAGAACGTATACAGCAGTTTCAAGGTACTGTCATCCAAAGAAAAAACCCTAACTCTAACGGTGAAACCTTCACAGTAAGGAAAATCTCTAACGGAGTTGGTGTGGAAAGAATTTTCCCTCTACTTTCCCCTTCCATCGACAAAATCGAATTGTTGAGAGAAGGTAGGGTAAGAAGAGCAAGGTTGTTCTACCTAAGAGGCCGTCAAGGAAAAGCTGCCAAAATCAAGGAGAAAATCAGACCAAGAAAAGAAAACTAAGACTGGTTTTTGTACAGCTTACAATAAGAGAAAGGATCCCAATGGGATCCTTTTTTTTGTACTAGCCATTAAAAACATGTGACTACTGATTTCACCAATACTATTTTGATAGCTGAGATTTTAATTATCATATCATATTTATAATATTATATCATTAATCAAAGAGAAGCAATCGTCTTCAATCTATTGCGCGGGACCTACCTATGCCTAAAGTCATTCCTTTTAAAATTCCCAAATCCAATAAGGAGTTTGTCCGCTACCAAGTAGATTCGGCAAAGTATTTTTATGATAAATTACACCAGCATCCACAGTGGCAGCTGACGGTTATCATAGAAGGTAAAGGACATTTATTTGTTGGTGATTATTTGGGAAGATTTGAACCTGGAGACATTTATTTCTTCTCAGCAAACTTGCCACATGTATTTCGATCCGATGCTGAATATTATGACTTGCAGTCGGAAAGCAAATCACTAGGACTTACTCTTTTCTTTGATTTTGAGGCCATGGGAGAAACCTTTTCTGAATTGGAAGAATTTTCCGGACTTCACCATTGGGTACAGCGGACAAAAGGTTGCTTCAAAGTGATTGGAGAGCTCAAATTTCAGATCCGAGAAATTTTTATCAAAATGGAAGCACAGTTAGGACTTGAGCGCATGGTTTCTTCATTGGGCATTCTTCATCTTCTACAGCAATCTTCCCAACTGGTCCCATTGAATAAAATGATCTCTTCCAAAGACCTTAAAGAGATCGAAGGGAATAGAATGGGCCAAGTCATGGCCTATATCTTGTCAAATAGTCAGGAAAAGCTCACTCTTCAGGAGGTATCAGCTGTTGCAAACCTCAGCAAAGAAGCTTTCTGTAGATTTTTTAAAGAACGTACCGGAAAAACCTTTACCGAATTTGTGTCACAGATTAGAATCCATCAAGCCTGTCAGCTGTTACAGGATACTGATTACTCCATATCTGAGATTGCATTTCAGTGTGGCTTTCAAAATTTGTCCTATTTCAACCGTTCCTTCAAGAAATATCAGCGAGAGACCCCAAAAGAATTTAGGAGAATGGTTAATAAAATTTGACGTAAAAAGACGGCTTCCACTCCAACTAGGTCCAAAAGCGAATTGTTTCCCCGGTTTGAAATAGCTTTCTTGGGGATGAATGATAGAAAAGCCATTTTTTTTCTTTATCTCCGGAATTTTCAAATATTCAGCCCTTAAATCAACCTTTATTCAAATACACCTAGGAGTTAGGGGTTTTGATCTGCTATATTCATTTACAGCTCTTACTTTAACCACCTTCTAATCCATTATGAAAACGATCCTGTTATTCATTTGCTTAAGCATTTTTTATGCAGGTATTTCCTTTGCAACGGAAGTTTACCCGGCAATCATGAGTTACCAAGCTGACTTAGGAGCACTCAACAGGAAGTACAACAATCACCTGTCTGAGGAATATTTTTCCCGGATTGACAAGCTGTATAAGGACTGGTTGATGGCTTTGGATAAGATGCCATTCGAAAGCTATTCGAAAGACGGGCAGTTGGATTTTTTGATTTTCAAAAACCACCTGGAAATGCAGCAGTATTTTCATCAAAATGCCCATACCGAGTTTACATCCGTCAGCAATGTCACTGATTTTGCCAAACCCCTTGAAGTATTCTATCAACAAAGGAGAATGGCCGTCAAGCCTGACGCCAAAACTGTAGCAGCTACATTTGCCCAAATGGAAAAAGAAATCATGCGTAAATGGAATCTGCTAAAATCCACCAAACCTTATACATCTTGGCAGCAAGCCGAGCTGGCTTCCAATGTGGTGGAAGCCTTACGTAAAACAACTGATGAGGCTGTCGGGTTTTATATGGATTATGACCCCGAGTTCAGTTGGTGGATGAAAGAACCCATCAAAAGCTTAAATGAAAAACTGACGGGTTATGCATCATTTCTCAAAAACCATTTTGAAAACACCATAGTCAAAGATGACGGTTCTGGTATCATTGGTAGACCAATAGGCAAACAAAATATCGAAAAAGAGCTTCAATTCAATCTGATCCCTTATACAGCAGAGGAATTGTTGAGGGAAGGTGAAAAGCAATATGAATGGTGTGAGCGTGAAATGCTCAAAGCATCGGCCGAGTTGGGATTCGGAAAGAATTGGAGGGCCGCATTAGAACATGTCAAAAACACTTATGTTCCTGCAGGGGAATGGCCTGGCATGGTAGCCCAAATGGCTGAAGAAGCCATCACGTTTTTAGAAAAAAGGGACCTAATGACTATCCCTGAACTGGCAAAAGAAACTTGGAGGACAAGTATGATGTCAGCAGATGCGCAGCGGGTCAATCCTTTTTTCTTGGGAGGGGAAGTCATACAGATTTCATATCCGACATCCACTATGACCCATGAGGAGAAGATGATGAGCATGCGTGGCAACAACCCGCATTTTTCCAGAGCTACTGTACAGCATGAGTTGATCCCTGGACATCACATGCAGCAATATATGAACCAGCGGCATTTTCCTCACCGCAGGATATTTAACAACCCTTTTTGGGTGGAGGGTTGGGCATTATATTGGGAATTCAACCTCTGGGATAAGGATTTTCCAAGATCTGCTGAAGACAGGGTGGGGATGCTTTTTTGGCGGATGCACCGGGCAGCACGCATTGTTTTTAGCCTCAATTACCACCTAGGCAAGTGGACGCCACAGCAATGTATTGACTACTTGGTCGACAAAGTGGGTCATGAATACGCCAATGCGGAAGCGGAAGTCAGGAGATCTTTTGAAGGCAGATATGGCCCGCTTTACCAGCTGGCGTACATGATTGGGGGATTGCAGATTTATGCGATGAAAGCCGAATTGGTCGATTCAGGTAAAATGACTGAAAAAGCCTTTCACGACTACATTATCAGCCAAAACTACATGCCAATCGCATTGCTCCGCGCCAGAATGAAGGAAGAACCATTAAATAGAAATTTCCCTAACAACTGGAGATTTTTGGATTAAATGTTCCACTCATGAACCCTCTAGAGGTTTCAAAACCCTTGGAGGGTTCATTGATTCCGAGCAAAAAAGAAAAAGGCCCGAAGGCCTCTTTGCAATTACTAAACTTAAATACTTATTATTTTAAGGTGATGATGACAATCCCATTTTTGCCTTCAGTACCGACTCTTTCTATAGCCATTTTGTCTTTGAGAACTTCCACACTGGAGATCTGATCCGGGTTAATGCTCTCCATATTATCAATTTTAGTTAGCTTCCCATCTTTGTTACTGAGGTAAATAATTGGTTTTGGCTGATTGGCAGTACCAGCTACAGAGACAGCTAAGGGTTTTCCTTGGACATAAGTAAAGTTGCTTGTACCTGAGTTGCTGCTGCTAAAGGCAGTTCCTTTTGCTCTCGTTTCTTTCATTGCCTTCAGTTCTGCCTGTTGGGTTTCTGAAAGTTCATTTTTAATGGCCACCAGGGTAGTCAACTGCTTTTTTTTCAAAGAGTTTTCCAATGAAAGGACCAAGTCCATTTGTTTTTGAACAGCTTGTTGATTTGGTTTTGCCTCATTTAGCATGTTTTTGAGCTTTTCAGTGGCAGCATCCAAATCCCATTTCAGTGTGTTGAAATCCCCAGCGTTTAAACTGTGTATTTTTTTGATCTTTTCGGCTTGTTCATCTGTCAGTGAAATCTTTTCCCGGTTTTTCATCACAAGTTCTGCAGAATAAAGAGACTCCTGAAACAAGTCCTGCGCTTGAACAGTGCCAGCTGTGAGCACATAAAAGATTATTAAGATTTTTTTCATATTCATCAATGTTTAGGTTAAAATTCGGTAAGTAAGGAAGAAGTTGGGGGAGACCAAGTCTCTAATGAATGTGTAAACTCTATGGTAAATTGCTGTGTGCTGTCCTGATCGACATCCAGTGTGATGATGACTTGATCGGATTCAAGTGTAATATCCGCTTCTTGATCTGGCAGTAGTAGAAGGAATAGAAGAAGGGAAGCTGCGATTCCCAGTGGGAGCAATTTAAGCAATTTGTTTTTGCGGGGAATTTCTACAAAATCAGGTATAGGGCGTTTGCTGTCCTGGTCTTTCATGTCCCGAAAAAACAGTTCTATCACTTCATCAGTATTTTTATCTTGAATTTTCATTTGCAGTTCTTTTCACGATGATTTTTTTGAGGTTTTGCTTTCCTCTTTCGTAATGTGTCCTCACCGAGCCAATACTGATTTCCAATACCTCAGCCGTTTTTTCCAAGGTGAGGTGATGGTAAAAAACCAATAGCAGCACTTCCTTTTGCCGATCTGGCAACAACTGTATCAATTCCTCCGGACATTCATATCCTTGAGTGGCTTCAACCTCTACTTCTTCCTGATATCTATCTAGCGCAACCATCCGGCCTTTTGCCTTTAAAGATTCCAACGCTGTGAATCTGATGACAGAAAAAAGCCAGGTTTTCACTTGGGATCTTTCTTTGTACGCTGCTTTTCCTTCCAGAATCTTTAAGTAGACTGCCTGTAGCACATCCTTGGCAAGTTCATCATCAAATTTACTACACTGCCTTGCCCAGTGATAGGCATCTTGGTGGAGTTCTTTGAGTATGATTTGTAGCCAATCTTTCTTCATGTCTAAAGGTTAGTATTCAAAACCTTACTTTATATGACATGGCAGGAAATTATTTCAAAAAAAAATTAAAACCACATCGCGACCAAAGGGACTAATATCAAGGATACTCCTAAAGTCAATAGCACCAAAATACCTGAATTTTCTTCTTCTGAACCGAAAAAAGAAGCAAATACGGTAACGTTTGCCGCTACTGGAAATAAAGGCAGCAGTACCAGCATTTTTCGGGCATCCACATCAAGTAGGTCTAAAATAAAAAATTCGGCTAGGATAAAAACAGCTGTAAAAACCACCGCAGCCAACAGCCGCAACCCCATTGCCTTATTGGCAAATTTCCAATCTATATTTTTAAAGTGGAGATCACTTACATTGCTACCTATAATGTACATGCCTCCAGCAGAAACTATGATACTGAACACATCGGAAACTGATTCCACTGGACCAGGAAGCTCTACATCCAGGAGCTTCAGCGTAAGGGCTATTGAAAATGCATAGATAAAGGGGGCCTGAAATACCTTTCCAATGGCTTCTTTAACCGAAAATTTCGACCTGGCCATGAGATAGTATCCAAAAATGTCGCCATACAGGGCAGTACCAATATAAATGCAGATCAATACAGTAATGGCTTGTGGTCCAAACAGGGCGGTGACAATAGGGATACCAAAAAATGCGACATTGAAAAAGGAGAACACGCTTTTGACAAGATTAGGGTCATAATCTTTTGCAAAAGATTTATTCGCCCAATAAGCTGGCAACAGCATTAAGCAGGCGATGGCAAAAGAAATAGGAGGAAGAATGGCTAATTTAACTGGATCAGCTTCTAAAAAATGGTGGATGACCAAAACAGGCATCATGACATAGATCAGCGGAATTGTCAGCCAAGATTTAGGAATTGCTTTTTTCCGGGTGAGCCAATATCCTAAAGGAATAAAAAGGAGATATGGGATTATGCTGATGAAAAAATCAATAATAGTATTCATTCCTGATTTTTAAAATGATGTCATGACTTAGACGCTGTATGGTGCGTACGTTATACCATACCGCATTTACATCCATCAACATGCCGTTGACAATGTGGCCCACGGCATAAAGCTGCGATCCAGCCTCATCTGCAAGCACTTCCATGGTACGAGGATTGATGATTGTTCCGCCTATAGGATAGTCCTTTAGTAATTGTTTTTTGCAAAGATTTTCGATCAATTTACTGTCCATTTTTTCCAGTTTGGTGGCAGGTCCAGTTGCATTAATCAATTGCCTCAATTCAAATTTTCCCTTTTGGGTATCCAAAAGAAACTGTCCCTTTTTTTCATCAAATCGGACGCTCTCTAAAAAAGGATGCACCTCAAGAAGGCCAGATTCAAATAGCTCCAAAAGACGTTTTGCATTTGGAATGGGCATTCCATGTCTATTGATCATCCAATGTGGCCCAAGCCATTTTTTAAAAAGTATTTTCTGTTCCGTGCTCAACCAGCTCCAAATTGTTTCTGAATCATAGCGAAGGGAATCAGCTACATTCAACAGTCCATCCCCGCCGTTATTGGCAACCTCCATGTCTTTTTTCAGCAGTGTAAATGGGTCTTTTCCCATTCTATTTTGGTCTTTCCAATCAATTGTTTTGCCTTCTGCTTTTTCAACGTCTTTTCTAAATAGCCTGAAAATATCTTTTACCCTTGGCCGCTTGCAGGTTTTTCTTTGTAAGGCATGGAGTGCTTCTATAGTGAGATACTGCCTTTGGTATGGGAGGTTTTCAACAGGTTGTACCCTAGGCAAAAGCCCATCTGGTGAAAATAATTGGATCTTGCCTTTATGCCCATTGTCTACTAAAGTCATTATGGTATCCAATGCACTTAAAGAACTTCCTAATACTCCTACATCTTCATTTAAATCAATGTTGTTAAGGATTTTTTCAGCTGGATATGGAAAATCCACATAGTTGTCCAATTGCTGAAACTCTGGATAATTGTTTGGTTTTGGTGTGCCTAAAGCCAATATTACATAATCTGAATAGTGACTCCCTTGATGATAAATCACTTCGTATCCTTTTTCCTTAGGTTCTAGATCGGTGACTTCTGATTCTATGATGGTCAAATTTACCCCTGCCTCATGTGCTTTTTTGATATACTCCTTGTAATGGTCAGCTATGTATTCTCCATATAAGTGGCGGGTAGTGTAGGCAGTATCTGTATTTCCTTCTCCTTTGATGTCTTTTCGATGTAAACTACCATGATCTTCCAGCCAAGTGGAAAAGTGTCCAGGCTCTGCTGCAAAAAGCCCCATTAAGTTAGCCTGTGTGTTGAGAAGGTGACCTGGTTGGTCTGTTCCAAAAGCAAGACCATACCCAATGGGTTTTTCTTTTTCTATCAAAGTCAGACTGACTTCTTTGACCAGTTCTCGGGAAGTAATTTGTATCATGAGCTCTAAAAATGCTGCTACTCCGCAAGCCCCTCCGCCTACTATCGTGATATTTATCATTATAATAAAAGTTGTATATCTCTATAAAACAATATTTCACTGAAAGGTTCTTAAATAAAGAACAAAAAAATCATAAAAAAATATAAACGGTTCATCCGGGCTAATCCGGTTGAACCGTTTGATAACATTTACTTTAATGGGAATCCTTTAGCGGCATACCAAATGCCTCCATAGATATGTTGCATAAACACTGGACTTAAGAAAGCCCAATCTGTATGGCCAAGTGCGGTGTAAAAAATTCTACCACCGTCATATTCATGTGTCCAGGCCATAGGATGAAATTCTCCCATTCCATTTTTAGGATCATAGCTTGATTCATCTGCGGTAATCAGGACTTTCACATCCTTGTTGAAGTTTTTAAAAGCATAAATCTCATCTGTCCAGAGCCATTTTTCTGGAAGGTGATAGGTAGCAGGGTGGTTGCGGTCTACCACATTTAATCTAAGCGTCTGTTGATGAGGGTGGTTGAGAAACTGAGCTCCAATAAGCTTGGTGTACCATGGCCACTCATATTCGGTATCTGTAGCACTGTGAATACCTACTACACCTTTGCCGCTCTTGACAAACCGCTCAAATGCTGCTTTTTGATCTGCATTGAAAATAGTGCCTGTTGTACTCATCAGAACGATAACATCGAAGCGTTCTAGGTTTTTGTCAGTAATAAAGTCTGCATCTTCAGTAGTGAAAATATCAAAGACATGGTCTCTTGCTAGTTTTTTCAGTGCTACCACGCCGTCAGGGATAGACTGATGTCTGAATCCCTTAGTCTTGCTGAACACAAGTACCCTGAATTGTCCTTGTGCAAAAGTATCCACGCTCAAGCCGCAGATGAGCATGCAGGCGAGCAATAAAGCGGTAAATTTGGTTTTTAGGTTCATTTGAATGAGCAGTATAGTGATGGTTGATAATCTATTTGACCAAACCGAATTTTTCTCCGGCTTCTTTTCTTGAGAATGCATTGAAATGCCACCATTCAGAGCCTATGCCCGTAAACCCACCAGCTTTCATGGCCTTGCGGAGGATTTCCCTGTTGGTGATATGTTGTCTGGTGATCTTGCCTTCCTGAAGCATCTGAGCTTCTCGGTCAGGATAAGCAGGGTAGCCGAAATAATCGAAAGGTGTCCCCATATCAAGAGGTTCACCTGTATCAGCCGCAGCCAATGTCAAGTCTACGGCCACACCGAAATTATGCAATCCGCCGACCTTGGGATCCGCCACATACAGCGGCTTTATGCTATCAGGCTTGTCTAGTTCATCCCACAGGATTTGTTGAACACTAAGTGGCCTGACGCCATCATAAATTAAAAATGTAAGTTCTGGATGTTCTTCCTTAAGTTGCGTTAAGGCTTTTTGCAGCATGTCTACTACTACTGGCTGTAAGTAACATCGGGTAAGGTCACCGTAGACATCTTTACCAAAAAAATTATCAGTTGTCGAATACTTCAAGTCTACATAAACTTCGGGGATAGCTTTTGCTACATCAATCAATCCGGCTTCAATCAGTCCTTGCTCCAGTTCTGATATGTGATCTAAAATCTGGAATTGTTCATCGCCAATGGTGACCAAATCCTCTAGGCCAACATTTTCAATGTCAGCAGTCTGTTCGTTGAGTTTGGATTCACAGGCTAAGAGTAAGGCTAAAGAAAGCTTCAGAAGAATTTTTTTCACAGCAGTAATTTATTGGTTTTTATTTACCAGCGTGGCCGCAGCTTGGGCTGTTGGCAATATGACGATGTCAGCCAATACGACATGGGCAGGCCGGCTCACCGCAAAGGCGATTGTTTCAGCAATGTCTGTTGCTGTCAAAGGTTGGAATCCCTGGTAAACTGTTTTGGATCTTGCTTGATCTCCTTTAAATCGTACCATGGAAAATTCAGTCTCAACCAGACCGGGATGTACGCCCATTACCCGAATCCCAAAGGGATTCAAGTCAAGCCGCATACCTTTGGTCAGTGCATCTACAGCAAATTTAGAGGCACAATACACGTTGCCATTGGGATAGACCTCTTTGCCTGCAATAGAGCCTATATTGACGATAGTACCAGACTTCCTTTCACACATGCCTGGAATGATTTCTTTGGAAACATACAAGAGCCCTTTGACATTAATGTCCATCATAGCATCCCAATCACTCAAATCTCCTTGCTGTATAGGATCAAAGCCATGTGCATTACCTGCGTTGTTGACAAGAATGTCAATTTGCTTCCAGCGGTCAGGAAGGTTAGATAGGATTTTATGGACTGTAGGCTGGTCTCTGACGTCAAAATTCAAAGGAAGTGCATCTACGCCTAGCTTCTTAATATCTAAGCAGACTTCTTCGAGTCTTTCTTGTCTTCGTCCTGTAATGATGATGTCAAAGCCCAAATTTGCTAGTGCGAAGGCTGTAGCTTTACCAATTCCAGAGGTCGCACCTGTAATGAGAGCGGTCTTCTTTTCCATGCCCTTAATCTAAAAAAATATCCATTCTAATGGAAACTTAAATACAAGGGTGGAAAATAAGAAGCTTGATAAATCTTAAAGGAGGTATGGAATGTTATTGGAAGTTGAGATAAAGCGTGATTGACTTTCTTCTCAATCCATCAATAGCATCTCTTAAAAGTGGATCTGTGGCCTCTTTTCTATATGTATTGGCAAGACCATGGGAAAACCTGATTTCTGGGCTGAATTTGAAGTATTTGAAATACATATCAAAACCCATCCCTAGATCGATGGTGATGTCTTTGCCTGTAGTGACTAAGCGCTCTACATCAGCTTCTTCCTGGTCTTTGGTCCGGAACATTAAACTGCCTCCCCCTGTAAAAAACATCCGGTTGTTGTTGAAGCGCTGTGCCTTGTATTTGAACAATACGGGAAACTCTACCATTGTAGCCTCGTTGATCAGCACCTCAGTCTGTGTTTCGATGATTTGTCCAGGAAGATTAGTAGGATCAGAACCAAAGTAGTTAATTTCAGTTCTGAATTCATAAAACCCGATTTTGGGCGTAAACAGCATGTTAAACTGATCATGAAACCGTACCGTAGCGAGGAAGCCTAGTGAAAAGCCTGGCGTATAGACAGGTACAATGCTTTGAATTCTATTCAAAGAAGGATTGTTGCGGTTCAAAAACTCAGAAGAATAAGTCAGCCTCCAGTAGTTGGTATGTCCTGCCAAGAAGAACCCATAAGAAAGGAATTTGTCATCCTGTCCTGCATTACTTATTTCATTGAAACGGGCTTGTCCAAAGAGTGAGGTTGACAAAAGCATCAGCCCAAAAGGCAATAATGCTATTTTTCTCCAATATAAATTGAACTGATGCCGAAGGTTAAAGGTCTGCATTTTGTGTTTTTGAAGCCTACTTTTTCCAATACTGACAAGAACCGATCTCCATCGGGAAATGCCTGAACAGATTCAGGAAGATAAGTATAAGCAGAATTGTCTTTAGATACCAATTTGCCGATCTGTGGCAGTATATATTTGAAATAAAAATTATAACCTTGCTTCATAGGAAATTTTCTTGGTTTGGAAAATTCCACAATCACGGTTTTTCCTCCTGGCTTCAGCACCCTGAACATATCAGAGAGCCCTTTCTCTAGGTTTTCAAAGTTCCTGACCCCAAAAGAAACGATGACAGCATCGAATTTATTATCCTCAAATAGGAGCTTTTCTGAATCACCGAGTTGTAATTCTATAATGTGGTCGAGCTTTTTTTGAATCATTTTCTCCCGTCCCACTGCAAGCATACCTTCCGAAATATCCACCCCGATGATTTTATCAGGATTAAGTGCAAGAGCTTCAATCGCAAAATCGCCTGTTCCGGTAGCAATGTCAAGAATCAGCTTAGGCTGATCTGCCTTAAGCATTTTTACTGCTGTTTTTCTCCAAATGATGTCAATGCCCAAGCTGAGTAGATGATTCAAAAAATCATACTTTTTGCTGATGTTGTTGAACATCTCGGCAACCTGCTCTTTCTTGCCTTCCTGCTTGTCTTTATAGGGTACTACTGCCATGTACTTTGGATAATGTTGCACAATATTACTAAGTAAACCTGAGCAATCGAAAAATGTTCCCTATAAATACGGTACCGCATCAAGAATCACTACAGGTGGTCGGTAATTTTGAATTCTCCGTTCTTTCGGGCATTTTCCTTCAAATTGCCTTACCTTTGCCTCAAAACCAATACATATGATCCATCGTGCAGTTTTTGTAATCAGTAATACAGATCCGGAAAAATGTCCTGATCCAGTCAAGCCTGAAATAGCCATGATCGGACGCTCCAATGTGGGCAAAAGTTCCTTGATCAACATGCTCACCAACCAAAAATCTTTGGCAAAAACTTCCGGGACACCTGGAAAGACCCAATTGATCAATCATTTTGGCATAGATGATAAATGGTATCTTGTGGATTTACCGGGCTATGGATTTGCCAAGGTCAGCAAAGTATTAAAGGCAAATTGGGATGTGATGATCAAGAAATACCTTACTTCTCGCCCAAACCTGGCAGCAGTTATGGTTTTGATAGACAGTAGGCTCGAACCGCAGAAAATTGATCTTGATTTTATTACCTGGTGTGGAGAGCTTGAAGTACCTTTTGTTTTGTGTTTTACAAAAGCAGACAAGCAATCCAATTCAAAGACCAAAGGCAATGTCCATAAATTTATCCAGGCCAGTATTGGGATTTTTGGTGAAGCACCTCAATATTTTATTACTTCTGCAGAGAACAAAATGGGCAAACAAGAAGTGACTGCCTTTATGGAAGAACTGGTTGATGAATTTTATGAAGCAAACAAGTAATGCTTGGGCATTCATGATGAAGTCCTATATTTGCAGCCTAATTGAAAAAAAATTACGCTATGATATTTAACGAAATCGCAACTGTAGCCGGGAAACCAGGTCTGTTTAAAGTGCTGAAGCCCACCAGAGGGGGCGTGATTTTGGAAACCTTAGACGAGAAAAAAAGCAAACTTGTGGCTGGTGCAAACCACAGGGTATCCATATTGGGGGAAATCTCCATGTATACCATGACAGAGGAGGGTGCTGTAGCTCTTGAGACTGTCATGAAAAAAATCCATCAGGAATTCAACGGTGACCCCGGTGTGGATGGAAACGCGGATGCGGATGAGTTAAAATCTTTTTTAAAACATGTGCTACCGGAGTTTGATGAAGACAAAGTTTATCCTTCTGATATCAAGAAGCTAGTTGCATGGTATACCATAATCAGTAAATATGCTCCTGAGGTTTTAGAAGATCAACCTGATACCGAAGAAGCAAAAGAAGCTGAAGCATAAAAAATACTTTCTTCTAAACATTTTAAAGAAGTGGAAAACATTTATTTTCCACTTCTTTTGTTTAAACCCATCAGTCCGATGTCAGACTACTTGAAAGAAACGGCAATCCTGCTCCAGAAGGATTTTGATATTTCTGACCAAGCTTTAGCAGTGTCTTTTGAAGAACTTGAGAGACTTTTACATATCAGAATAGTGGAGCTATTGAACCGTGATTTTGAAAAATTGCTGCAGATCTGTTACCGAATTGATCTAGGGGAACAAAAGCTGAAGCAAATTTTATATCAGACTGATCCAGAAGTCATGTCAATTGAACTAACCCGAGCACTGATCAAAAGACAGATGCTCAAAGTGGAAATTAGAAGAAGGTACGCACAGGAATGAACGTACCTTTATCCACTTTTTATCCTTGAGTGATTAGAGACTGACTTGTGGATTTTTTTTCCTGTTCGCCTGAAATAAATCCTTCCACTTCATCCACCATTTCTTTTGAACCAATGAAAAGTGGGGTTCGCTCATGAAGTGAGGTGGGTTGTATATCCAAAATTCGGATATGCCCATTGCTAGCCCTTGCTCCAGCCTGCTCCGCAATAAATGCAAGTGCATTGGCTTCATATAATAAGCGCAGCTTGCCTTTAGGTGCTTTGGATGTTGCGGGATAAATATAAATACCACCCTTAAGTAGGTTTCTATGAAAATCTGCTACTAAGCTACCTATATATCTGGCACTATAATCCCGCTCTTTACAACAATCGATGTAGGCTTTTAGACCCGCTTCAAAAAAGTTATAACTCCCCTCATTGATGCTGTAGATGGTTCCGGATTCTGGGGCAGCCATATTCGGATGTGAGAGAAAAAATTCTCCCAATGACTGCTCATAGGTAAAGCCATTGACTCCATGTCCTGTAGTATACACCAGCATGGTAGACGAGCCGTACAGTACATATCCTGCTGCGACCTGTTGATGGCCAGGCTGCATGATGTCCTCAGGTGTGATTGGACTACCTACAGGAGTGACTCTTCTGTAAATGGAAAAAATGGTACCAATTGAAATATTCACATCGATGTTTGAAGAACCATCTAGCGGATCTATTGCCACTACATACTTGCCCGATTTGTTTTGAAGATCGATGACTTCATCATCCTCCTCTGATACAATTGCACATACTTCGCCTCCTTTGGATAAAGCCCGGCTAAATCTAATGTTGGCGATGACATCCAGTTTCTGCTGAGCTTCTCCCTGAACATTTGTCTGACCAAATGCACCTCCTATATTTGATAATCCTGCTCTGTTGGTCTCTCTGTTTACTATCTTTGAAGCCAGAGCAATGTCCCGAAGCAATTGGGAAAGCTCTCCGGATGCAAAAGGAAAATCATCTTGCTTAATTTTAATGAACCGGTCTAAGGTAACCCCTACTGAGTATGCCAGTGTAGAATGGTTTGGGGTATAGTGTTTGATTTTCATGATAATGGAAAAATTATATTTAGGGTTTATAAAATCGAAATTACGACATTAATTTTTATGGCAAAAACATTTGTTTTCAAATTTGGAGGGGCTTCTATTAAAGATGCAAATTCTATAAAAAAACTCATTGAGAATTTCCGCAATCGATTGCACAATTCCACGATTGTGGTAATCTCGGCTATGGGAAAAACAACAAATGCGCTAGAGGAAATAATTGAATATAAACTTGCAGGAGAAAATGCGTATCAAAAAAGTACAATTTTAAAAAAGTTTCATCTGGAAGTATGTGAGGAGCTTTTTCCCAAAGGACATGCTATTTTCCCTGCTGTTGAAAATCTCTTCGCAACACTTGAAAGAGTAATTGACCTTCATTTGGACAAGGACAATTATGATGAGCGATATGATCAGATTGTATCTATAGGTGAACTTTTATCAAGTAGGATAGTGCAGGAGTACCTTTGCGAGCAGGGGTTGTTTTGCATTTGGCAAGATGCAAGGGAAATCATTGCCACAAATTCTGAGTATCGGGCAGCTACAATCCAATGGGAGAAGACAAAGCAGCAATGCCTCAAATATCTAGTGCCAAAACTTCAGCAGTTTCCCGTAGTTACGCAAGGCTTTATAGGAAGAAATGATTCCGGAAAAACCACTACCTTAGGAAGAGAAGGTTCAGACTTTTCTGCTGCTATCATAGGTTGGTCTCTCCAGGCAGCTTCAGTTACCATCTGGAAAGATGTGCCAGGTGTACTCAATGCGGATCCGAAATTGTTTGCGGATACAGTACTCTTTGATGAACTTGATTACAGAGAAGCTGCTGAAATGACTTATTATGGAGCCTCTGTCATTCATCCTAAAACAATCAAACCATTGGCAGCCTTGGGAATTCCACTTTATGTCAAATCATTTTTAAATCCTGAAGGCAAGGGCACCAAAATCCATGCAACAGGAATTACAAGCAGTATTCCTTGTATTGTAGTCAAAGAACAACAGGTACTGATCAGTTTTCAGGTCACAGATTTCACTTTCATCAATGAGGCGCATATGCATCGGATATATGGACAACTTGAAGCCCTTTCTTTGAAAGTTAACCTGCTTCAGGTTTCAGCCATTTCAATCTCCATTGTATTTGACATGCACAGGTTCAAGCTAGAAAAGTTAATTTCATCTCTAAAAGGAGAGTTTTTGATCCGATATAATGAGGCGCTTCAGCTGATCACAGTCAAAAATTACAAACAGGATTTTGTACAACAGCTTATTAAGGATAAAAAACCGCTTCTTGAGCAAGTGACCCGGACTACTTTCCAGATGGTACACAAGCCAGTGCCTTAATCTATAAATGGAGCAATGGCTTTCTCTATTCCGGGAAGGTAAGCTTTACCAAAAAGGTTTAGGTGAACCAGCAGAGGATAGAGGTTATAGACACTCACCCGCTCCTCAAAGCCAGATGCTAAGGGATAAACAGCATCATATGCTTCATAAAATTTTTGGTCAAAGCCGCCAAATAATTTGGAAAAGGCTAAGTCTACCTCCCTCTGCCCATAGTAAACTGCTGGATCGATCAGGGCAGGCATTCCTTCACTGGTTCGCAATATATTCCCTGACCATAAATCCCCATGTAACAAGGCAGGCTTTTCTGTCGGAAAAAAACCTTCAAGTTTGGTATAAATGCCTTGGAAGCGAACCAGAAATTCTTTGGATATCAATTGCTCATAATAAGCTCTACCAATTAAGGGGTCTAGCCGGTTGTAGATGAAAAAGGAGGTCCAACTTTCGTTGGGTTCGTTTTTTTGCGGTAGTGAGGCAATGAAATTATCATCCTCAAGCCCATAAAAGGCTTTTGTGTTCATATGAAGTTCAGCAAGGCCCTCCGCCAATTTGTCCCAATACCCTTGAAAATAATTTCCGGAATCGATGTATTCCATCAAAAGAAAATTCTGGCCTTCCACTTGTCCGTAAGCGATGACTTCTGGGATTTTTAAGGGACAATTTTTTCGCAATATCTCCAATCCCTCAGCTTCTTTTTGAAAAATGGCTTCATTGGGGTCATAATTCAACTTCAATAAAAAAGAACGTTTGCCTGTCTGTATGCAGACAGCTTGATTGATGTTGCCCGCAGCGATCAGCTCTACATTTGTGATATTGGGTGTTGAACCCAAACTTGTAAAAAGGATTTTCTCGTAAAGGTTATTGGACTCAAACATAAATATTATGTTCCACCCTCAGATGTTCCAAAAGATGGTCTATGGAGTCATTGAGGATTTCATGTACTTGTTCAAAACCCTCGTCACCTCCATAATAAGGGTCAGGAACCTCCAGATGATCAGCATCAGGTTGGAATTCCCGCATCAGGATTACTTTCCGGTTTTGAATCCCGTATTGATCAATTAATAGTTGTATGTTTTTTTTATTCGAATAATCCATTGCAATCAGATAATGGAATTCTCTCAAGTCTACCCGGTTCAGTTGTCTTGCCCTATGTTTGATTGGGATATTCTTTTCAGCCGCACATTTTAACGTACGCTCATCAGGCAATTCTCCAATATGGTAATCAGAAGTGCCGCAGCTATCACAGGAAAACCTTTCTTCAAGTCCTAAGGACTTGATTTTTTTGTTGAAAATAGCTTCGGCCAAGGGGGACCTGCAAATATTTCCCAGACATACGAACAATACTTTTATCATAATAAAAAGGACAGCTGATTTGGGTGTTTAAACAAGACGTACAATTTAAAATTTTTTATGGTTATCTTTTCTCTTCAAGCATCTCATTATGAGAAAATTATTTTTTTATGACCTAAAACAACTTCAGAGAAAAGGGTTGATACGCGCTTGAAGCTGTAAAACTACATCAAAAACCACAATAGTTATAGTTAATCAATGCACTGTAGTCAAAAGAAGATTTTTTTTCTTTTATATTTTTATTTTTAATCATTCTAATTAACTTTGCGTAATAATTACTAAATGAGAATTATTCTCTTTTGATAATCAATGGATTTAGAATTTGTCAAGGAAAAAATCACTGCTAGCGGCCTGAAATTTACCCATCAGCGGATGGTGATTTACGATGCGCTCTACCATGCTGAGGAGCACCCTACAGCTGAGCAGGTTTTTGACCTTGTCAAAGCAGCAAACCCAAGTATTTCTCTAGGAACAGTGTACAAGACCTTAGACAGTTTTGTACAAGCAGGAATCCTTCAAAAATTTGTAGATCAAAACTGTGTCATGCGATTTGATGCCATTTTAGACGCGCATAGTCATCTTTACTATAAAGATAGCCATGAAATCAGGGATTATCGCAATCAAGAATTAGAGCGTCTGTTACACAATTTTATCCAAAAGCAAGAGATTGAAGGTTTTGAAGTCGAAGAGATTTCAATCGTAATCAAAGGTCATAAAAAACAATAAATATTATAAAACTCAAACCAATAAATTATGTCATTAGTAGGAAAAAAAGCCCCATTATTTACAGCACCTGCAGTTATCAACGGAGAGGAAATTGTTGAAGATTTCTCTTTAGAGCAGTTCATTGGCAAGAAGGAAGTGATTTTCTTCTTCTATCCTAAAGATTTCACCTTCGTATGTCCAACAGAGATCTTGGCTTTCCAGGAAAAACTTGCGGAATTTGAAAAAAGAGGTGTTGCCGTAGTAGGTGCTTCCACAGACACTGAAGAATCACACCTTGCCTGGTTAAACCTTCCTAAAGATCAAGGGGGAATTGCTGGTGTTACTTACCCAATCGTAGCAGATACTTCCAAGACCATTGCGCACAACTTCGGTGTATTGGCTGGAGAATGGATCTATAGTGAAGATGGAAACCTTACTTTTGAAGGTGCCCCTATCGCATACAGAGGATCTTTCTTGATTGACAAAGAAGGTACCGTAAGACATGAAACCATCAACGATTTTCCTCTTGGAAGAAATATTGATGAGATGATTCGTCTGGTAGATGCGCTTCACCACGTAGAAAAATTCGGTGAAGTTTGTCCTGCAAACTGGGAAGAAGGTAAAGAGGCAATGACTGCATCAAGATCTGGCGTTTCAGATTATCTCTCCAGAAATTAAAAATTAATTTTCTTATCAAAAGCTCCGAAATCTCATGTTTTCGGAGCTTTTTGTGTTTTAATAAAGGATGATGTTGTGTTATGTCATACAGGAAGAAATATGACCTTAAAGGTTTTTTGGGGTGTTGCCTGTTTAGACGGTATTTTTAAATCTTTCAGGGATGATTACTATAGGATTTTCAGGAAGTGTACCGGGTTTGTTCCAAGCAAAAATTGGCCTGAATAACCTTTGTCTTTTTCTTGCTATGGGAAAAAAATCATCACCTTCAAGTGTTGATGAATTTTTAATGAGCTCAAACAGCTTGTTCCTCCTGTCAAGGTGATTTTTCCAACCCTGAGCTAGTCTTGACTGGTCATTAGTCTTGGAGACGGAAATTTCATAATCTACCATTCCAAAATGAAACAAGTACAGGTTTGGGTCCAAGGTAAAGTTTTTTCCCTTGACCCGATGAAATCCCGATCCCCAAACAACAGGTTTATTCGCTACTACAGGTTTGGTATATCTTGCCGACACATGTGCGTATTTTCGCTGCTCAAGGAAGGGCCTGTTGATATCGATTTTTTTTTCTTCATCTATATGCTGGCCTACATCAAGGCCCAATCCTGAAAGTGAACTGGAGGTAAAATCTTGTTGCAGGTAATCTGAAAGCGTCATATTCATCTTTGGGTCAATGACCAAAAATTCGTCAATGTCCATTGCGATAATCTTGTCGTAACGGAAGAACAGGGTCTTTGCAAAACTGGAAATCATTCTAGCCCGGTTTTTGTCACCTTCAGCCCTACCATATTGATGATGAGGAACCCGCAGAATATTTACCGGGTATTTTGTTTTTGGAATCAACTGATCAAAGCCATCTAGAACCAGAAACAAATTTTCAAATCCAAATTGTCGACCATAATAATCCATCCATTTGGGAATGAAAAAGTCATCATTCCTAGCCATAGATATTACACCTATTTTTTTTTTACCTTTATCGGACATTTATGATTGAAATAGCAGAATAGAATCTAAATGGATTACAAGTTATAAATTTCTCTTTACTTCTAGCCCAAATATTGTCCGGACAGGAATTGCGTCTGGATTTTTTCATTGAATTGAACCCGATGTACAAACAAGAATCCAGTAAAATTGCCCAAATAGACGCAGTCATAGCCTGGGTAGATGGGAATGATCCCAAGCAAAGAGAAAAAATAGAAAAGTATGCAGATAAAAAGATACTGAAGGCCAATGACGTAGCAGGGCCAACAAGATTTAACTCGGTTGGTGAAATATATTATTGCGTTGCCTCTATTCTTAGATTTGCCCCCTTCATACAAAATATTTTCATTGTAACAGATGATCAAAATCCTGGTCTGGATGATATGGTGGAGACTTATTTTCCGGGAAGAAAAGAGAATATCAAAATAATTGACCACAAAATTATATTCAAAGGATTGGAAGAAAGTCTTCCCACCTTCAGTAGTATGTCAATAGAGACCTGTCTTCACAAAATCCCTGAACTCTCGGAAAATTTTGTTTATTTCAACGATGACTTCTTCCTTGTTCGACCGGTTCATCCAAATGATTGGTTTGTCGAAGATAAAGTCAAAGCCTATGGGACCTGGAGACTCAAACCATTAGATGAGTTGGTTTCGATGGTCAAACCGCGTAAAGGCGGACTTAAACCTATCGGTTATAAGGATACCCTAATTCAAGGTGCAAAAGCTCTAAACTATTTTTGGAAATATTTTCATTTTGAACATACGCCACATCCTCTGAAAAAAAGTGTCTTAAACCAAATCTATTCAGATCATCCCGACCTCTTTGTACGCAACACTGCTTTCAAATTTCGACATGCAGACCAATTTAACCCACAAGAGTTATATTATCTTTACATGTTCAGGAACAATAAAGCATTAAAGAACAAACCCGAATTTTTGTACATCAAGCCTGAAGGAAGAGGTAAGGGTTATATTAAAAGAAAAATGGATGCATTTGAAAAAAACAAGGGAATTAAATTTGCATGTATAGGTTCTTTGGACAATGCTTCTCAGAATGACAGAAACGTGTTATTAAACTGGCTTTCAAATCTCCTGGATTTAAATCTAGCCGAATTATAGAAATTTTTTGACCATTGCACCAACAGGAGGCTCCTAATGAAAATTGTTTTTGCCATCAAAAATATTCACAATTCTGCAGGTACTGAAAAGGCTACCATTACAGTAGCCAATGGTTTGGCAGAACGAGGGCATGATGTATTTATAGTATGTTTGGAAAAAATTGGGGAACCATTTTTCTGGATCAGCCCAAAAGTCCGGATCGAATATTTGTATCCTTCCAAAGATAAAAGGCCTTTTTTCAAAAAAATACCCAACAGAATCAAGGGCCTTAGAAATATTTTCATTTCTATACAGCCAGACCTAATCATACAAGTTGGATCCGGTAGATCAATTTTGTTTATGCCTGCATCTAAAGGATTTAAATTTGCTACTTGGGAGCATTTCAACATCCGCATCAATTGGAATATCCTACACCCCCTTTCTAAGATGTTGGCTTCAAAGTACGGTGATGCAATCCTCACCCTCACAGAATCAGATGCTGACAGCTACAGGAAAAAATATAAAGCCAAAGCTTTTGCTGTACCGAATGCGTATCAGCTGAATCAAATAGCCCCCATCCTATCAAAAGATAAAACAGTTATTGCAGTGGGAAGACTTACCCACCAGAAAGGCTTTGATTTATTGCTACAGGCTTGGGCAAAAACTGAATGTAAAGCTTTGGGTTGGAAACTTCGTATTGTTGGGGATGGTAGAGACAGAGAGAAACTCATAAAATTGGGGAATAAACTCGGAGTAACAGATACTATTGTTTTTACACCGAACAACCCACAAGTGACTTCACTGATGGCTGAGGCTTCGGTATTTGTTTTGTCTAGTAGATATGAAGGATTGCCATTAGTCTTACTTGAAGCATTGGCCGTAGGGACTCCTGCAGTGAGCTTCAATTGCTATAGTGGTCCCAATGAAATAATTGAAGATGGCTACAATGGGTTGTTGGTCAATGATGGTGATATTTCTGGGCTCCAATTAGCCTTGGATAGAATCACATCTGATGACAAGCTTCTAGCCCAACTTACCCAAAATGCCAAAGTTTCAGTAGAAAAATTCAGCGTAGAAAAAGTTTTGGACATTTGGGAGCAAAGACTCCAACAAATCTGATATGAAAGTTTCTGTTTTAATGCCAACCTATAACCACGGAAATTCAATTGGTAGAGCAATTGAAAGTTATCTGAGGCAAAACTGTCCTTTTGAAACGGAATTGCTGATAGGTAACGATTGTTCACCAGATGATACTGACGAGGTCGTGAAAAAGTATATCAACAGTAAGGGCAATATCAGGTACTTTAGAGCGAATGAAAATCAGGGATTGCTAAAAAACTATCAATTTTTAATTGAAAATTCTTCAGGAGAATACCTGGCAATATTGGAAAGTGATGATCAATGGCTGTATGATGATAAACTGAAAGAGCAGGTAGCCTTTCTCGACCAGAATTTAACGCATCATTTGAGCTGCACTGCCTACCAACATAACAAAAAAGGGGAAGTGCAAAGTGTCAGTAACCAGGACCACCTATTTAATCGGGAATCCAGGGAAGTCTATCGATATTTATTATTGAGAAACGTCATCAAATCTCCAACTGTGGTATTCAGAAAAGGCGCATTTGATAAATACTGTGACATGAACGCCTACGTAGAAAAAAAATATGTAACCTTTGATTATCCTGTTTGGTGTACGCTTGCGAATTATGGGCATATTCATTATATGAATAAAATCACGGCATTATATGCCTTTGAAAAAAACTCGCTGAGCAATAATCAAAGCTTAGACAAAAAAATAGAATTTGAAAAGGGCATTGAAAAAATAAGGAAAGACCTCATTTCCAAATTTGGAACAGGGGGATTAGCACTTCATGAAATTAGATTTAGAGAAGCTGTTGTAAAAAGCAGATACGCTATAAGGGATAAAAAGTACCTAAAAGCACTGTTAATGTTTTTACAGACATATTATGAAAGGTAGGATTATAAAATCTACAGGAAGTTGGTATACCGTGATGACCGATATAGGCCTTGTTCAAGCTAGGCTGCGAGGCAAGTTTAAGCAAGATGACCTTAAATTAACCAATCCCATTGCTGTAGGAGATTATGTGACGTTGGCTCGAGAGGCTGATATGGCCACTTATGTGGTCATGGACATTCTACCGAGAGAGAATTATATCATCCGGAAATCAACGCGAAGAACCCATTTCTCCCACATATTGGCTTCAAACATTGATCAGGCTTTTTTATTGGTTACTTTACAAAACCCCAGGACCTCTTTAGGATTTATCGACAGATTCCTGGTGAGTACCGAGAGCTTCAGAATCCCAGCCTCGATTTTAGTCAACAAAATGGATTTGTCTTACAAGGACAAGGATCTAGAATATCTGCAGGATATCAAGGAGATTTACCAACCACTGGGTTATCCGGTTTATGAAATTTCGGCCAATGCAGATCAAACTATCCGTGAGAAATTTTTGCCTCTGCTTCAAGGCAAAACAACCTTGTTGTCAGGACATTCAGGGGTAGGAAAATCTACCTTTTTGAATCGGCTTGTGCCCAATGCCGGTCAAGCAACTAAAGAAATTTCCAAATTCAGCTCAAAAGGAGTGCATACCACTACTTTTGCCGAGATGTTTGAAATAGAAGGTGGAGGGTTTTTGATCGATACTCCTGGTATAAAGGAATTTGGAATTTTGGATATAGATGATTTTGAGCTCTCTCATTACTTTGTAGAAATGAGGCAGTATCTTGGACAGTGTCGGTACAACAACTGCCAACATATCAATGAACCGGGCTGTGTAATTTTGGAAAAGATGGAGCAAGGATACATTCACCCATATAGATATGACAGCTACATGCGGATACTTCACGAAGAAGACGACCATCGCTAATCAGCAGTAAAATGGATGTATCGCTTTGAATCCATTGCCAATTGCTTTAATTTTCGTTTTGATTGTTTTTAGTCACAGCTTATGAACCAAACCAAGACCGAGGTACTCAACCACAGGCAAATCAAGCAGAAAATAACTCGGATGGCCTATGAAATCTATGAGCGGAATGTTGCGGAGCAGGAAATCTTGTTGGCAGGCATCACCGGTATGGGGTATTTACTTGCTGGATATTTGGCCGATGAGCTCAGAAAAATCGCACCCATCAAAGTTACCGTTGTAGAAATCCTTCTGGACAAACAGGATGGATATAGAGGTCAAGTGGAACTTTCGGATACACCTCAACTGGAAGGAAGGGCAGTATTGATTGTCGATGATGTGCTCAATACCGGAAGGACATTGGTATATGCACTTAAGCCATTCCTGCATATTCCCATCAAAAAAATGGAAGTAGCAGTTCTGGTAAACAGAAGCCACAAGCTGTTTCCTGTAGCTCCTGATTATACCGGCCTTGAATTGGCCACTACTTTGAACGAACATATTTCTGTTGATCTTTCCTCAGATCAACATTCAGTTCACCTTCACTAATTTTCCCGATGTCTGTACACCAATCTTCCAATATCAAAAGAATTACAACCCATATCCTTCAGGAAATGAAAGGTAGGGGAGAAAAAATATCCATGCTTACTGCTTATGATTATTCTATGGCTGCCATAGTAGATGGTGCCGGTATAGATATCATACTGGTAGGTGATTCCGCTTCCAACGTCATGGCTGGTAATGAAACAACTCTACCCATTACCTTGGATCAGATGATCTACCATGCCTGTTCGGTTGTAAGGGCCGTAAAAAGGGCATTTGTAGTTGTGGACATTCCATTTGGATCCTATCAAGGCAATAGCTCAGAAGCGCTCAGATCTGCAATTAGGATCATGAAAGAATCTGGAGCCCATGCAGTAAAGGTTGAGGGCGGTTCGGAAATCAAAGAATCTGTAATTAGGATCCTAAGCGCAGGTGTTCCAGTAATGGGTCATTTGGGGCTGACACCCCAGTCCATTTATAAATTTGGCACTTATACTGTAAGAGCCAAGGAAGAGACAGAAGCCCAAAAATTATTGGAGGATGCAAAAATTCTGGAGGATTGTGGATGTTTTGCTATTGTATTGGAAAAAATTCCTGCCTCACTTGCGAAAAAGGTAGCAGAAGCTGTATCCATTCCTGTCATTGGCATTGGAGCTGGGCCTGATGTAGATGGTCAAGTGTTGGTTGCGCATGACATGTTGGGTATTACCCAAGAGTTTAAGCCTCGCTTTCTAAGACAGTATGCAGATCTGAAAACTGTCATGCATAATGCTGTCCAGGAGTACATCAAAGACGTAAAATCAAAAGAATTTCCTACCCAGGGAGAAAGTTACTGAATATTCAATTTGGGATAATCAGTTTCTGTGTTGCTGCAAAACCATTTTCAGCAATTACCTGTACGATATATAGACCTGGGGATAGATAGCTGATGTCAATTTCCAATGGACTTCCACCTATAGTCTTCAATTCATCTAATAATATCTGCCCCTGTGCATTTACCAATCGGCCAGTAGAAGCTTGAGAGGTGAGGATATTAACTTTGCCCACTGCCGGATTAGGGTATACTTTGATGAGCAGGTTTTCACCTATCCCGGTTTGGGAAGTTTCATTTTTCAGATAGCTTATACCTCCAGCTGTATTGCCCAAAATCAGATCAACCTGCTTGGTGAAGGGATCAGGAATATGTGATATCCAGGTATTTCTGCCAAGCTTACTTTGGGATGACCCTTGATCAAGAGTAATTTCGACAGGCTCTCTTTTAGCTTGATTCATAAAATCCTGAATGTATACCAGAATACCACGCTGGTCTACTGCATAAAGGGAAGGCTTTTCACCCGGTATCACTTCTACATTTAAATTGCGGAAACCAGGATTATCTACAAACCCCAAGAAATTTCTTTCTTTTAACCTTAAAGTTGGAAGTGCAGACCAGGTTACCTCATATAGTGCCAATTCACCGCTCTGTTTGGCGAGTAGCAAATAATCATTCTGTTGATAAGCAAATAATACCAAATGGTCTAATGCGCCTAGTCCTACTACAGGTACCGTGACCTCTCGTGGAGGTGAACTTGGATCACTTCCGAGAAAAAAGAGTTTTCTTCTAAGAGCAAAATTCACCACGTCTACACCCGCTACCCAATGACTGGTGAGGTTAGAAGAATTGTTATATGTCAGGTATTGTAGGTCAGTAAGCTTTAAGCTTGAAAAATCAAGATAATCCTCGTCTGTTAGTTCCCATGATGTTGCATAGATTTTATATCGGTATAATTTGCCAACTAAGCCTTGTGTAGTAAGGGTGTTGGCAGAGACTAAAAGTTCCCCATTTGATTTGTTGCCCTGAAAGCTCGGTCTGCTGTTTTCTCCTAAGTCGATCATATCAGGTTGAAGAAAGGGGACAGACTGCACGCCTTTTTCCAATTTGAAAATATTACGGGAAAAATCTGCCCCAATGGTACGTGCATTTGATGAGCTATGACTACTTACCAAGAGCTGGTCATTTTTAAAATAAGCATTATGGAATAATGGGAACTGAGGCAAAGGCCCAAATTCGGGTAAAGCCTGCTCGAATCGCTCAAATCTTGGTACTATATCGCTTTCACCAAGATTTGGAAGAAAGTACAGCGAATTGCACTCATCTTGACCCATCAAAAGATCCTTTTTTCCATCTCCATTGAAATCTGCATAAATGATGCTGTGGCCTCCTGCATGTTGCACGCGCTTATCCTCCTGTTGAAGATTGGCCCTTCCCATCGGCATACCTGAACAAGTGATGCCAAAGCTGAATTGACCACAGCTACAGAATTCAAATTGTCCCCAACGTGCTACAGGAAAAGCGAAACCATCTATGTCAGGTATGCCTTTTCGTTCTACGCTGGTATTTCGATAAAATTCCAGGTAATCCCCTGAAGCAAAATTGAAGGTCACAATATCCAAATCTCCATCGCCATCTAAATCCGCTATCAAAGGGACATCCAGGATATTGGCTTGCACATTTGAGCCATTATCAAGGCGCAAAAAGTTTGAGGCCACTGTCCATTGTAAATTCTTTGAGCCAGCAGGAGTGGTGTTTCTATAAACTTTTATTCCAAAGGGACTACTTGTAAAAAGGTCTTTTTTACCGTCACCATCAAAATCAGCGAGAATCATAAAACCGCTGATATCATTCGGAAAGGCAAAGGAAATTAATGGTAAATGTGTGTAACCATTGCCATTAGGTTTAAAGGCGTTGATCTGCCTGGCATTGATGTCCCAGACAATCAGCTCCTCGATGCCATCACTATCTACATCCATTTCTTGAAAGAGTGCAGCATTTATGCCTCCGGCAAAGGGAAAAGGCAAAACTTTACCATGGTGTGTGACTTGGGGTTGTTGGGTTAATGAAAAAGTATGTTGCCCAAAGATTTGGAACGGCAATATCAGACAAAAGATGAAAAGTAAGGGCTTTGTCAATGCTTCAGATTTAGTTTGACAAATTTAACGGTACAAGACGTCAATAGATGTACTTTTAGCTATAAATTTGAGGTCAAAATTTTCTTCAGCTATGGATATTCAATTGCTTTATAACCATTACCTCAATTCTTCAGGTGTCAGTACCGATACCCGAAAGATAGCTTCAGGAAACATGTTTTTCGCATTGAAAGGGCCAAATTTCGATGCCAACTCATTTGCAAGTCTGGCGCTAGAGCAAGGAGCGTCTTTGGTTGTAATTGATGATCCAAAGGTAGCGGATGAAAATAACCCTGGATTTTTTCTTGTGGAAGACGCTCTCAAGGCCCTACAAGATTTAGCTAACTACCATCGGAGACAACTTGATATTCCTGTAATTGGCCTTACAGGGAGCAATGGTAAAACAACTTCAAAAGAACTATTAAATGCTGTTCTAAAAACAAGCTTCCGAACTACTGCTACAGTCGGCAATCTAAATAACCATATCGGCGTTCCTTTAACATTGTTGTCAATTACGAAGGACACTGAAATCGCCATTATAGAAATGGGAGCCAATAAACGTGGAGACATTAAAGAGCTCTGTGATATTGCTGAGCCTAGCCATGGATTCATCACCAATATAGGCAAGGCCCACCTCGAAGGGATGGGCGGACCTGAAGGGGTTTTATTGACAAAAACAGAACTTTACCAGCATCTTAGAAATGGAGGTACAGTGTTTATCAACACGTTGGACCCCATTTTGTCCAATATGATCAAGAGGTTTGAAAAACCGATTCTTTATCCGCAGGCAGGAGATTTTTGTGAGGTAAGCTTTGAAGGCGCGGATCCCTTCGTAAGATTCAAAGTCGAGGGTGATGAAAGGGTACATACCTCTTCTCTAATTGGTGCATACAATTTTGACAATATTGCTACAGCCTTGACAATAGGCAAGTATTTTGGCGTGCCGATGGAGCTTGGTGTGGAAGCAATCAAAGCCTATTCACCTGCCAATATGCGGTCTCAATTGATCGAAAAAAGAAGCAATACCATCATTCTTGACGCTTATAATGCCAACCCATCGAGTATGGAAGTAGCAATTAAGACCTTCGGGGAAATGAAAACTACCAAAAAGAAGATGATCATTCTTGGTGACATGTATGAATTGGGCGAGCATGCCACAGCCGAACATGAGAAACTCGGTGAATTGGTCAGTGCTTATAATTTTGATCAAATTTGCTTTACTGGCTCACTAACCCAAGCTGCGTTAACAAAAGCGCCTTTACGCGCACTCTATTTTCCTGATCCTTTTTCTTTTCGGAATTGGCTGCAGGATTCACAGCTGGAGGATTACCATATCCTGATCAAGGGAAGCAGAGGCATGAAGTTGGAAACCTTAGTAGACTTTATTTAATCAAAACCACTTATTTTTAAAAGCAGCTGCAACAATATCCATATTTGAACTCAGCCCTAATTTCCTGCGGATGTTTTTGGTATGGGTGGTAATGGTATGATAACTGATGTTGAGAATCTCGGCAATCTCCGGAGAGGATTTCCCGAAAGAGAGCAGTTTGATGATCTCTATTTCGCGCAGAGATAGCTGTGAAGGAATACCTTCAACTTTCTCATTAATTTTATTTTCCATAAAAACCATCGCCGCCTGCATTTGCTGATCGCTGAAAGGCTTGACTAAATAATAGCATGCTCCAGAATCCATTGCGCGCTTGATGGTCTCTTTGTCATGAGAAGCAGTAAGATAAATGATTTCAAAATTATGGATTTGCTTCATCTCTTCCATTAGCATGATACCGTCTTTGTCAGATTTCAGATTGATGTCACAGATGATCCCTTCAGGTTTTAGATCTTTGATTGCATCTTTTGCATCATCAATAGAATTGCAAATTCCGATAACAGCATACCCTATTTTTTCCAATGTTTGTAGTAGATCATAGGCAATGATATGTTCGTCTTCAATTATCAATATTTTCCGCATAAGCCAATTAAGTTTTTATGAATATCAACTTGAAGCTTGTTCCTTTATCTACCTCAACAATAAGTTTGGCATTGAGCTGATGGGCCAACATGTTTACCAGCTTTAAGCCAAAGGTGTTGGATTGGGAAAGGTGTTCATGATTTTGAATTCCGGTACCATTGTCTTTGATCAATAATGTAATTAAGTTTTTTTCTTCAAACAGTTCCAGCCAAATTTTGGCAGAATTGATTTTTTGAAAAGCATATTTGAAAGCATTGCTTACCAATTCATTTACAATCAAACCCAAAGGTACAGCCTGATCGATATTGAATATAGGATTGGATAAGTTGACATCAAGTTGCACTGTGTCACTAGGAAATCCATAACTGGCAGTGAGATTTCGGGTTAGGCTTTTCAGGTACCTCTGCATGTTTAATCCCGATATATTGTCATCTATAGAAAAGTTTTTATGGATTAAGGCCATTGCCTCTAATCTGGCTTGACCTTCTTTTATGGTCTGTTTAGTTTCGGTATCCTCAGTTCTGCTATATTGGATGTTAAGCAAACTATTTACTAATTGTAAGTTGTTTTTGACCCGATGATGAAGTTCTTTGATCAAGGTTTCAATTTTGCGATTTTTATATTCCAGAGCTTTTGCAGCTTTTTCTTTTGCTTTATAAAAATGGTATACCAACCCTAAAAGCATCAAAAGAAGGATGATTAGCATCCCCATTGTCATGAGCTGAATCGATTTTTTATCAATTAAGACTGATAGGATATCCTGATTTTGCCGTAAGGCCAGAATTTCCTGTTCCTTAATTGCTAAGTCAAAAGCCTCTTGAAGCTGTGCAATTTCACTACTGTAAAGATCATCATTGGATAAGGTAAGTGCAGCGATATGCGCCTCTAAATGTAAAAGGGATAATGCTTCGTTTCCTAACTCTTTATAGGCGTTTGCAATCTCTCTATGTGCGGTGGCGATGTCTTCCAAGTAGTCTTCTTTTTCAGCAATTTGAAGTGCGGCTTTAGCAGACTGAATGGCTTCAGCTATCTCTTTTTTTTCCATCTGTAATTTCGAAATGTTCAGATAGGTGTGCAGAAGCTGGAACTGATTGCCAAGTTGGGTATTGAGTAAAAGTGCCTTCTCATAAAATTCCATGGCCTTGTTCAACTGATTTAGGCCAAAATATGCCATTCCCAAATTGTCATAAAGGGTAGCTTTGAAGTCAGTCTCACCATCTTCAAGCTTAATAGCTTCTTTGAGATACTTAAGTGCTTCTTCATGCTGTTTTTCCCTTCCGTGAAGGATTGCAAGGTTATTTAAGGTTACGACATAGGTTAATGTGTCTTTTGTCTTATCAAATGAAGAAAGGATTTTTTCAAAATAGAAACGCGCTTTTTCATTTTCCTTTCTGTTCAGGTAAATACCACCGACATTACCGTAAATGTTCAGTAAGGTGACACTGTCACCTGCTAACTCGGCATATTTCAATGCTTCATTCAGACTTTGCATAGCCAAAATTGGTTTTCCTGATTCGGAAAGAAAAGCCCCCTTGTTAGTAAAAATTTTTCCTAAAGTCTGATAATCACAAGCTTCATATGCAAAACCAATGGCGCTGTCTAGGAACTTCATAGCTTGTGAGTTGTCCTTATGGACATATTGAAAAAACAACTTGTCGCAAATCCTAGCCTTTATTGCATCATCATTTTCCTTTTGGAGTTCAATTAAGAGACTGTCAGTCAAAGGATTCTGGCAGAAAGCATTGAAATTCGTTAAAAAAAACAATAACAAGTATGTTAGTTTCATAAATGGTAAATTTAGCTTAAATTAAACAATTATTTGTGGTGCCTTATTCTTTAATTTCAAAACTGATTTTTATGGATTTTCAGGAGGATTTTCTGCAGACAGTATGGAAATATCAGTATTT
>DAIPZN010000037.1:0-36965 GCA_036782195.1 Cyclobacteriaceae bacterium
ATATAAAACCTTGAAAATAATTTAAAAATAATTTTTAATTTGGATTTGATTCATTATATGGGTAAATTAATAAGCTCATCAAATCCCAAATTGCCATGGTAAAAAGTTTTCAAGGAGTAAGGATGGCCGAACCAAAAAAAGCACCCTTACAAATTTTAGTTAAGGATCATATGAGCACCAATCTGGTGACTTTCAAACCTTCTGACAGTATAGATCATGTTTTGAATATGCTGACAAAAAGGAAAATATCCGGTGCACCTGTGGTGGATGAGGATGGACTCCTTGTTGGAATAATTTCAGAAGTCGATTGTTTAAAAGAAATAATAAAAGGCAAATACTCCAACACCCCAAAGTTTCCCGGTATAGTAGGGGAATACATGAGCACAGACGTTTATACACTTTCTCCTGAAATGAGTTTATTTGACGCAGCTGGCAAATTTCTGGAATTGAAAATCCGAAGATTTCCCGTGCTTAGGGATGGGCAGCTCATCGGTCAGATTAGCTTGAGTGATGTAATAAGAGCCTTTCCAACCCTTAAATCCACTACTTGGTAAATTCATTCTTTTGATGGCGGACAGATTTTCCTTGAAACTAGTCAAAGTTTAATAATTTTCTATTGATCCTTGGGGGTAGAGGCAAAATTGTGTTCGCTTGACTTGTATCTTTTCTTTAATTTTGGTCCATGACTTTGACCACTACAGACCTATTGCCTTTATTGAAAAGACTTTCCTCTGAACTTGAAGGGGAACTGCATTTCGATTCACTTTCCAAGACACTTTATGCTACTGATGCTTCTGTATATAGAGAAATTCCTTTGGCGGTAGCTTTTCCAAAAACTGAGACGGATATTAAAAAGCTGATTGCTTTTGCTAAATCAAATTCCACTTCTTTAATACCTCGAACAGCAGGAACTTCCCTGGCTGGCCAGTGTGTAGGCAATGGAATTGTCGTAGATGTAAGCAGGTACTTCAACAGGATATTGGAATTCAATGCTGAAGAAAAATGGGTCCGTGTTCAACCTGGAGTAGTGAGGGATGAATTGAATAGATATCTCAAACCTCATGGGCTTTTTTTTAGCCCCATAACTTCCACAGCTAATAGAGCGATGATTGGAGGTATGGTAGGCAACAACTCCTGTGGCACTACTTCCATTGTGTATGGGACAACAAGGGAGAAAGTCATTGACCTCCATACTATTCTGAGTGATGGGGAAAGTGTGGTATTCAAAAGCCTAAGTCCAGACCAATTTCGTGAAAAGTGCAATTTAGAATCTTTAGAAGGACAATTGTACAGGCAAGTGAGGGATGAACTTTCAGATCCAATAAAAAGAAATGCCATCACCAGCCAATTCCCGAAAAAATCCATACACCGCAGAAATACCGGATATGCAGTAGATTATCTCATGGATACGGCTGTATTCAAAGCTGATGGACCGGATTTTAATTTTTGTAAACTACTCACAGGTTCAGAAGGGACACTTGCCTTTACAACTGAAATCAAGATTTCCTTAGATCCATTGCCTGACCCAATTGAGATCGTAGTAGCAGCACATTTTAGCACGATCAACCAAAGCATGAAAGCTGCCCAGGTGGCGATGAAACATCCTGCGACGGCAGTGGAATTGATGGATAAAATCATTCTGGATTGTACCAAAGAAAGCATAGAGTACAGCAAGAACAGGAATTTTGTTGAAGGTGATCCGATGGCTTTGCTCATGGTGGAGTTTACAGGCAAAACAGAGGATGAAGCTAGACAAAAAGGCGAAGCTTTAATTCATGACTTAAAAGCGGCGGGGTTGGGGTATGCCTTTCCTGTTATCCCTCCGGATCAGACCAAATCAGCTTGGGCACTGAGAAGTGCAGGTCTAGGTTTACTTGCCAATATTCCTGGAGATCCTAAGGCCGTGGCCTGTATTGAAGATACGGCAGTGGATATAGATGATTTGGCAGATTACATTGACGAGTTGGATGAAATTCTCAAGGGTTTCAATCAGAACCCAGTTCACTACGCCCATGCTGGTGCTGGAGAAATCCACATGAGGCCGATTTTGGATTTGAAAAAGAAGGAAGACCAGGAGGAGTTCTATCGTATTTCTGAAGCTTCAGCCAAACTGGTTAAAAAATACAGAGGCTCTTTAAGTGGGGAACATGGTGACGGAAGGGTTAGGGCGCCTTTCATCCCTCTGATGGTCGGAGAGGAAAATTACCAGCTTTTCAGAAGGATCAAATACACATGGGATCCCCAAAATATTTTCAACCCTGGCAAGATAGTAGATACTGCTCCTATGAATACTTCCTTGAGGTATGAAGCAGATATGGTCACACCAGAGCAAGAAACAATTTTTGATTTCAGTGCAGTTGGCGGAATGCTTCGATTGGCAGAAAAGTGTAACGGATCTGGTGATTGCAGAAAACTTCCAGCTTCAGGCGGTACCATGTGCCCAAGTTATCAAGCGACAAGAAACGAACGCGACACCACCCGTGGTCGTGCCAATACTTTAAGGGAGTTTTTGACCAAGGACGTTAAGCCTAATCCTTTTGATCATCCAGAAATCAAAGAAGCCCTTGACCTTTGCCTTTCCTGCAAAGGATGTACAGCAGAGTGTCCCTCAAATGTGGATATGGCTTCTATGAAGGCTGAGTTTCTATACCAATACCAGAAAACCCACGGAACCCCCCTTAGGTCAAAAGCTTTTGCAAGCATCAATGACCTCAACGCATTGGGTGCCCTAGTGCCAGGGCTTGCAAATTTTGCACTTAAAAATGGTCTGCTGGGAGGGGGTATGAAGAAGATGCTTGGAGTAGCTCCTCAAAGGCAACTTCCAGCAATAAGTAAGATCAGTTTAAGAAGATGGTATTCTGCTAACCGTCATAAGCTTTTAACTCAGGACAAGAAAATCAAATCTTTGTATCTCTTCATTGATGAATTCACAGATCATAACGATACAGAAATCGGAATTGCAGCGATTAAGCTCTTGAGTGCATTGGGCTATGAAGTGCGAATTGTCAATCATCAGGAAAGTGGGAGGTCAGCTATTTCCAAAGGCTTATTGAAAAAAGCCAAAAAGCATGCTGAAGCCAATGTTGCTGTATTTAAAGACCTTGTTGATGGCAATACCCCACTGGTTGGAATTGAGCCTTCAGCGATTTTAAGTTTTAGAGATGAATATCCACGATTGGTCGGTGCTCATCTCGTCGAAGCTGCCAAGAAACTTAAGTTCCATACTTTATTGATAGATGAATTTATCGGTAGGGAAATTGCAGCAGGAAACATTACCTCAGACTCTTTCACTCAGGAACCCAAAAAGATAATTTTCCATGGGCACTGTCACCAAAAAGCACTTTCAGCGCTTTCCTGGACTCAAAAATTACTTTCTCTTCCGATTAATTATAAAGTTGAAATTATCCCTTCTGGCTGTTGTGGCATGGCCGGTTCTTTTGGTTACGAAAAAGAGCATTACGACATCAGCATGCAGATCGGGGAAATGGTTCTTTTTCCAGCAGTAAGAAAAGCTGATGCAGGTACTTGTATTGCAGCTACAGGGACCTCCTGCAGACATCAAATCAGTGACGGAACCGGAAGAAGTTCACAGCATCCCGTTCAAATTTTATATGAGGCACTTCGTAAGTAATATAGATAAACAATCTTTAAAGTATTCTTCCAAAGCATCCTTCGTGTTTATATGGGTATTAATCCTGTATGTCCAAATTGATGTTTGTGCCCAACAGATTGATGCCCACCAACTAGAGGGTACATGGAAATTGGTCAGATATGATGCAATTGATGCGATCAGGGATTCTCCTCAGTATAAGGCAATGCCACAAGCGCAAAAGGAAGAGCTAGATTTAAGGTTAGAGGAGCAGTTGAACAATACATTCTACAGGTTTGACGGAAAGGATCAACTGCAATACACCACTTTTGAAGGCAAAAAGATGCTGAATCGAAGTGCAAATTATGAGGTGCTTGGTGACCGAATAAAAATCAAAGACCTCCAAAACCAATCCAGTAGAGAGGCTATAATCCATAGCCTTAAAAACAATGTTTTGATCTTGATTCCAGTAAAAAAAGACGGGTTAGGATCTGAAAAAATGGTTTTTCATAAACAATAAGGTAATAGAAAAAAAGATCAGCTTTCTGAACTTCCTAAAGCTGATCTTTAATTTTTAATTTGTCAATGTTGGTGTCCATGAGGGCCATGGACATGGCCATGGGACAATTCATCTGAAGTGGCTTCTCTAACTTCAAAAACCGCTCCCTCAAAATGAAGGTCAAAACCTACAAGTGGGTGATTAAAATCCAAAAGAACCTCCTCACCAAGATCTTTCAAAACCTTGGCTTGCATAGGAAAACCGTTTTCATCTACAAGAGGTAAGAAATTACCTTCTTCAAGCATCTCGGCTTCAAAGCCACCTTGCTCAGTGAAATGCGTTTTTGGGAAGGACATAATCAACTCTTCATCGGCTGAACCATATGCGTCCTCTGATTTGATATAGAGACTGAAAGTCTCTCCTTGTGCCATACCTGAAAGCTGTTCTTCGAATTTTTCAGGTAATCCACTATTCCCAAAAAGAAAATAAAAAGGGTCCTCTTCATCCCTAACCTCAACACTAAATGGAGCTGATTCGATTTCTTCCTCTTCTTTACTGACTTTTAATTCATAGGTAAGTCCTACTACTGCATCTTTAGCAATTTTCATAATGTTGTTTTTTTTAGGGAATAAGTTTTATGTTAAGGATATTTAATGGCTGAATTTACCATAACGGCCAAAATCCCTAACATCGTCAATACAAAACTCAAATAGGTGAGTTTCCACTTTTGTCTTAAAGTAAAATAAACTGAACTTCCGAATAAGATTACAAACAATAAGCCAAACAGTAGCATCACTGTCATGTAACTGTCTTCAGATTGATAATAATATGGGGTTTCAACTGAAGCAAACTCATCTAGCGCAATATTTTCTCCAAAAAACTTAATTCCTATCCACTCTCTAAAGTATGAATAGGCAAAAATTCCCGAAGACAGAATAGCAGCGAAAGAGATGAAGAATCGGTTCATATATGAAAAATACTGCCTTGGCCTATATGTAGGCCAAGGCAGAGGTTTTAAAGGACAATATTGATGATTTTACCTGGCACCACGATTACTTTTTTGGGTTGGGCACCATTGGTCCATTTGACTACACTTTCATTTTCTAGAGCAGTTTTTTCTACTTCCTCTTTTGACATGCTGACGGGCAGTGCTAGTTTTGTTCTCACTTTCCCGTTGATAGATACGGGATACTCAAAGCTGCTTTCTACTAAATATGACTGATCAAATTTTGGGAAGCTTGCCTGAATAATAGAATCCTGATTTCCCAATAGCTGCCATAGTTCTTCGGCGATATGAGGAGCATAAGGAGAGACCAAAATAGCCAAAGGTTCTAGAATAGCTCGTTTATTACATTTTAAAGCTGTTAGCTCATTCACACAAATCATAAAAGAAGATACCGAGGTATTAAAGGAATAATTCTCCATGTCTTCCTGGGTTTTCTTGATGGTTTTATGCAGAACTTTGAATTCTTCCCGAGAAGGCGCTTCATCACTGATGTTGATGGTTCCGTCATTTCCATGGTATAATTTCCAGAGTTTTTTCAGGAATTTGAAAACTCCGTCTATTCCATTCGTATTCCAAGGTTTGAATTGTTCCAATGGTCCCAAAAACATTTCGTACAGCCTCAAAGTGTCGGCACCATAACGCTCAATAATATCGTCTGGATTCACAACATTATATTTGGATTTGGACATTTTTTCAACTTCAGCCCCACAGATGTACTTGCCATCCTCTAGAATGAATTCAGCATCAGCAAGGTCAGGACGCCAAGCCTTGAATTTTTCAAGGTTGAGTTGGTCGTTATAGACGATATTTACATCTACATGCATGGCAGATGTTTCATACTCGCTTATCAATCCATGGCTAACAAAGGTATTGGTTCCTTTGATTCTATATACAAAATTAGATCTACCTTGAATCATGCCCTGGTTGATCATTTTTTGGAATGGCTCTTCAAAATCGATCATTCCAATGTCAAATAGAAACTTTGTCCAGAACCGGGAATAAAGTAAATGACCAGTCGCATGTTCTGCACCACCAATATAAAGATCTACCGAACCCCAATAGTTGGCTTTTTCAGAAGCGACGAGTCGGGATGGGTTTTCTGGATCCATGTACCTTAAGAAATACCAGCTCGATCCAGCCCAACCGGGCATAGTACTTTTTTCTAACGGATAATCCTGACCATTTACGCTGTAAACCCAATCTTTTGCTCTTCCAAGAGGAGGTTCCCCATCTTCAGTAGGCAGGTATTTGTCCACCTCAGGGAGTACTAAAGGCAAGTCCTTTTCGTCCATAAGATACGGCAGGCCTTCCTTGAAATAAACAGGAAGCGGTTCTCCCCAATATCTTTGTCTGGTAAAAATAGCATCTCGCATGCGATACTGGATTTTGCCTTTGCCTATTCCCTTCTCTTCGAGAAAAGCAATGGCTTTATCCATAGCAGCTTTCATTTCAAGACCAGACAATATTCCGGAATTGATAATAGTACCTCCTTTGCCAGGGAATGAGCCGTTCTCCATGCTGCCTTCAATCACTTGGCGGATTTCGAGTCCAAAATGTCGGGCAAAGTTGTAATCCCGCTCATCATGGGCAGGTACAGCCATTACAGCTCCTGTACCGTATCCTGCTAAAACGTAATCTGCTATCCAGATTTGGATCTCCTCACCGTTAAACGGGTTGATGGCATAAGAGCCTGTGAAAGCGCCTGAAATTGTTTTGACATCAGACATCCTGTCCCGCTCTGATCTGTTCTTTGCAACTTCTACATATGCCAGGGCTTTGTCTTTTTCTGAATCTGTAATCAATGTAGACACAAAATCATGCTCAGGGGCCAATGCCAAATAAGTTACACCGTAGATCGTATCAACCCTTGTGGTAAAGACCTTGATTTGAAGATCATGTCCTTTTACCTGAAACACCATTTCTGCACCAATGGATTTGCCTATCCAATTGCGCTGCATTTCTTTTATGGGTTCAGTCCATTCTAGGGTTTCTAGACCTTGAAGCAGTCTTTCTGCGTAGGCAGTTATTCTCATGCTCCATTGCATCATTTTTTTACGCTCTACAGGATGGCCTCCTCGCTCGGAAAAACCGTCTTTTACCTCATCATTAGATAATACTGTGCCTAATGCAGGGCACCAGTTGACAGTAGTTTCTGCCAAGTAGGTTAGCCTGTATTGTAGTAGAATTTCCTGTTTGTCTTTTTCTTCAAACAACTTCCATTCTGATGCAGTAAAAAGCTTGACGTCGTCATCGCAAACAGCATCAATATGCTGATTGCCATTTGTTTCAAATTCTTGAACAAGTGATGTGATGGATTTTGCCTTGTCTTCTTTTTTGTCATAATAACTCTCGAAGAGTTGCATGAAAATCCATTGCGTCCAACGGTAATAAGCTGGATCAGATGTTCTTACTTCTTTGCTCCAATCAAAAGCGAACCCGATGTTTTTAAGTTGTTCGGTATACCTGGCAATATTCTCAGCAGTTGTTATTGCTGGATGCTGGCCTGTCTGAATGGCATATTGCTCTGCTGGAAGCCCAAAGGAATCATAACCCATTGGATGCAGCACATTAAATCCCTGAAGCCTTTTGTACCTTGTGATAATATCAGATGCGATGTAGCCTAGTGGGTGGCCGACATGTAGTCCAGCTCCAGATGGATAAGGGAACATGTCCAAAGCATAAAATTTAGGTTTTTCCGGATCTACTTGGGCATTGAATACCTGATTCTGATCCCAGTAAGCCTGCCATTTTTTTTCTATTTCAAGAAAGTTATAATCAGCCATTATTGACAAGTTGCTTAGTTATTTGAATAGGATGCAAAAATAGGAAAAAACACGGTAAAGCATGACCGACATGCTGAATAGCTTCCGCTGTATATAAATACCATAAATAAAAAAATCCCGATATCCATAGAATATCGGGATAATTAGATTCTTTTTGATTACCAGAATCTAAATCTCGAGTTTTTATATCTGTTTCTGAAAATCCAGTTTCCAAACATATCTTCAGTGAGGTAAATTTCAAGGCCTACATTGAGTGTGAGGTAGCCGTCATATCTTTCGTCCAATCCTGAACCTCTTCTAATACCTCCTCTTCTTTGCATAATCCTTTCTACGTCTGGTTCTCCGTTTTCTTTCACAAAATTGGGGTTCCTAACCGCCAGCCTTAGCCTATCTGGCCTAGGGCCGGTACCATTGACGCCGTAGTCCTCAATTAGGTCCATATAAAAGTCCGAAATGTCAAATGAACTGATATCGTCCATATAGTCTGTCAAAGTCCATCTGTAATTGAGCTCAACAATCAAGTCTGACCATACAGTAGCCTTGTATTTGAGACCTATACCGGTAGGGAAAACCATGATATGTTTTTCGTATGGGTTGTTCTCTAGCTGAAGTGGTCTTAGGTCAACCCATTCTCCCCGAAGTCTAGCCTTAGGATCATTACTGGAAATGCCTACCCCTGCAAAAGCATAAAGGTTGACAAAGTTTCTGTTCATGTTGTTGAGCCGGACTGGCTTCATGTGCCATTCGCCTATTAAGGAACCCTCCCAATTGCGAGCCATAAAGTGAAGATTCCTTGGAGACCTATTACTTCTTGGATCTGCAGGAGGATCTTGCCCGTTGATTTGATAATAGGTGAAATCTGCTCTTCCTCTAAAGTACGTCCCAAGGGTTCTCCTTACAGCAAAGTTGGCGTTCCATCCCGGCTGAATGCCTTCGTGGTATCTCCATAAGGAATAAAGTTCGCCAAAATATTGGGAAGGGCCTGCAGCAACAGATATGGACCAAGGTGCCTCATATCTGTACCTGTAAAAACTCTGCGACATCGCCAATTGAGTGTGCAACAGGATAAACATTACTAAGAGTAATTTTTTCACAATTTCACGAGTGGATTAAGCTTTTAAAAATAAAATGGGTGCTGCTTTCGCATTAATCAGTAAATAAAAAGAAAAAAAATGAACATTCAAATAGGATTAGTTTATAGAATTTATGTAAGTATCTGTTTATAAGTACCTTAAGCTTTTTTGATGGTTTGTTCTTCAATTATTCATCTATAAAAGTGAGCGTAGCGTAAATTTTTTTTCTCATTCATTATCCAAATCTTACTTTTTTATCTGAAGAGGAAAAAATGCATGGTCAAGAACTAATGCCCGCATCCCAAGGTTTAATTTTGTTAGATGTATGCCCGGGAACTTGAATTTCAACATGTTGTTGATCCTTGATACAGGTTTTGGATTATGTGATCCCAAAAAGCGGTGTGCGTTCAACATTGTGGTTTTGAAATGAATGGGGATTTGTGGGTATGGGTTAAATAGATATAATCATATCAGGGAAAATTGGTTAATTTTACAGCATGAGTAAGCATAGAGAAGATTTAGAACATAGATTAAAACTTAGAAATATAAAACTTTCTGACTATGATGATATCAATGAAATCATGGTCAGCATTTATAAAAATCCAGGGGGTGCTTGGACCCGACAGGAATTAAAAAATCAGTTGAAGGTTTTTCCAGAAGGTCAAATATGCATAGAAGATAATGGAAAGGTAGTGGCAGCTGCACTTAGTTTAGTAGTAGACTATACCAAGTTTGGTGATAATCATACCTATGATCAAATTACGGGTTTTGGAAAGTTTGATACGCACGATCCAGATGGAGATACCTTATATGGAACAGATGTTTTTGTACATCAAGAGTATCGCGGCATGCGTCTCGGTAGAAGACTTTATGATGCCAGAAAAGAGCTGTGTGAAAACCTTAACTTAAGATCTATTATTGCGGGTGGAAGGATACCGGGATATTCCAAACATGCCGACCAAATGACACCCAGAAAGTATATAGACCTTGTTAAAAGCAAAGAGATTTTTGATCCTGTTCTTTCATTTCAATTGGCAAATGAATTTCACGTAAGGAAGGTAATCACCAAATATCTTCCAGAAGACACCGATTCAAGAGCATACGCAACGCTTTTGGAATGGATCAACATCTATTATGAAAAGGATGAGAAGCTAATTGGGAACAAAAAGTCAATTGTCCGTTTAGGTCTGGTACAATGGAAAATGCGCCGGTTCAACAATGTCGATGATCTGATGCAACAGGTTGAGTTTTTCGTAGATACAGTATCTGGATATAAATCAGACTTCTGCCTGTTGCCGGAATTCTTTAATGCCCCGCTATTAGCTGAATTCAATGACATGGATGCTTCGGAAGCTATCCGGAATCTTGCCGATTATACAGATGAAATTGTCAGCAGAATGAGTGATTTAGCGTTGTCGTACAATGTAAATATCATTGCTGGCAGTATGCCTGAATATGATGGGAAGAAATTGCGAAATGTCAGCTATTTGTGTAGAAGGGATGGAACTACTGACAAACAGTATAAATTGCACATTACGCCAGATGAACAATCCTATTGGGGCCTTCAGGGAGGCAATGGGATTAAAGTTTTTGACACAGATGCCGGAAAAATCGGTATCCTGATCTGTTATGATGTGGAATTTCCCGAATTGGGAAGAATCCTTGCTGAGCAGCAAATGGATATTCTTTTTGTGCCCTTCTGGACAGACACCAAAAACGCATATCTTCGTGTAAATACCTGTGCCAAAGCCAGGGCTGTAGAAAATGAATGTTATGTAGCCATTACAGGATCGGTGGGTAACCTTCCTCGTGTGGAAAATATGGACATCCAATATTCTCAAGCAGCCATATATTCCCCATCGGATTTCTCGTTTCCCCATGATGCCACTGTAGCTCAGGCTTCCGAAAATGCCGAGACCACAATTGTTGCGGATGTTGACCTGGATTTATTGACCAAGCAAAGAAAAGCAGGTACCGTAAGAAATTTAGATCAAAGAAGGCTAGACCTATATTCCATTCATTGGAAGAAAAAGAAATAATATGCAAAATTACCTTTCAGGTATTACCGAGGACCTCCTGTTGAAAGCTCAAAAAATCCGTTTGCTGATCACTGATGTGGACGGGGTATTGACAGACGGGGGAATTATATTTGACGATAATGGTTTGGAACTTAAAAAATTCAATGTCAAGGATGGCTATATTATAGCTGCTTTAAGAAGAAGTGGTGTCATGGTAGGAGCTATTACCGGTAGGACATCCAGAGTGGTAGAAAATCGATGCGAAGAATTAAATTTTGATTTCCACTATCAGGGTGTCTTGGACAAACGGAAGAAATTTCTTGAAATTGTAGAAACCCTCGAAATCGGTCTAGATGAAGTTGCCTTTATTGGAGATGATTTAATAGATCTTCCTATGCTGAGCATTGTGGGATTGTCTGCCTGTCCTGTGGATGCAATGCCATATATCTGTGATAAAGTAGATTTTGTATCTTCTTTAGGAGGTGGCAAAGGCTGCTTCAGAGAGTTCAGTGACTTAATTTTGACCTCGAAAGGTGTCTTATCTGAAATGATCGAAAAGCTTTCCCAAAAATGAAGACTTATATCCACCCTATGAGAATCTCTGATGCCATTTCTCTAGGTAACGGAAAACCTGTTCTATTTGCAGGGCCTTGTGCTGTGGAAAGCTTTGATATCTGCATAGAGATCGGAGAAAAAGTCAAAACCTATGCCGAGCGATTTGGTTTTTCTTATGTGTTTAAAGCTTCTTTCGATAAAGCTAACAGAACTTCCTCTTCTTCTTTCAGGAGTATTGGAATGGACAAGTCCTTGGAAGTTCTCCAACGGGTAGGCAAACATTTACAGGTGCCATTGTTGACGGATATCCATGAAAGCCATCAAGTAAAGGAAGTTGCAGAAGTGGTTGATGTTTTGCAAATACCTGCTTTTTTGTGCAGGCAAACTGACCTGCTTCTTACTGCAGGAGAGTCTGGTAAGGCTGTGAAAATCAAGAGGGGCCAGTTTATGGCCCCCGAGGATATGCAATACGCAGTTTCAAAAGTCAATTCCACAGGCAATCAAAATGTCTGTCTCACTGAAAGAGGGGTCAGTTTCGGATATCATAATTTGGTCGTTGACATGCGTGCATTGCCTATTATGAGACAGTTTGCTCCTGTGGTATTCGACATTACACATAGCGTACAGCAGCCAGGGGGGCAGGGCGGCATGAGTGGAGGGCAACGCGAATTTACTCCTTTCCTTGCCAGGGCTGCTGCTGCTACTGGAATAGATGGTTTTTTTATTGAAACACACCCAGAACCTGCCAAAGCCCTAAGTGACGGACCTAATCTTATTCCATTACAGAAAATGGAATCTTTTTTAGACATGCTAAAGGCATCTTGGGAGGTCGGACAAAAGTATCAGTCCTATGATGTACAATAGATTTGCCATGGGTTCTATATATACCTTGATTTTGCTGATTTCATTCAGCTCTTCAGTGCTTAATGCCCAGCAATTAGTTGGTCAAAATGGAGTGGAAGGTTTGATCAGGAACGTTATGGAAGCTGGAGGTCCGGAAGAAAGGCTTCGCGCTGCAGGGACTGAGCTTTATAGTTCTGTTGTGCTTCATAGGTTTTATCAGGAAAGACATTTTAAGCCTGCGTGGATCAAAGACCGAAAGATCACAGAAATTGGCTATGAGATGCGCTATGAAGTGTATCAAGCTAGATTTGACGGACTGAATCCAGAGGATTATCATTTAGGATTGATCAATTCCTACTTTAGCAAGTTTGAGCAGTTACAAAAATTAGGACAGTCACCAGAAGATGGTGACCTGGCTGCTATAGATATCTTGCTCACTGATGCCTATATCATGCTCTCCTCGCATTTGTATTTGGGAAAGGTGGAGCCGGAACAGCTTAAGGCTATTTGGAACATCCAACGAGCTGCCCCTGAACTCTTGATAGACAAAAGGCTTGAAGAAGCTCTACAAGTGGGTTCGATCAGGAAAAGTCTGGAAAGCCTATATCCATCCTTTGTTATATATAAGAAAATGAGGGATGGACTTAGGGCGTTGTACGAAGACCAAAAAAGATTTGATCAATCTCCAGTCTCCAATTGGAAAAAATTAAAGGTCGATAAATCCATTAAACCTGGAGAAAGTCATAATGCAATTCCCGAAATCAGAAAAAGACTTGAGTTTTGGGGTTATTTGACTTCTGCACCTTTAGGAGATGAGAAAATTTATGACTCATTGATGGTACCTGGAATCAAGAAAATCCAACTTAGGCATGGAATGGAAAGTGACGGGGTAATCGGACAAGGGACAGTTCATGCACTGGGACAAACTCCTTCAGATCTAATTGCCACCGCTGCAGTCAATCTGGAAAGATTGCGTTGGCTGCCTGATAAGCTTAAAGATCAAGAAATCATTTTAGTCAATACCGCCAATTTCCAGCTGGATTATTTGTTCAATCGGGATACGCTTTTTACTTCAAGGGTAATTGTGGGTAAAAGCTATCATGCAACCCCACAATTTGATGGTCTGATGTCTTACATTGTCTTTAGCCCAACTTGGACAGTGCCTACTTCCATTGTCCGCAACGAAATTATCCCAGCGCTTAAAAAAGATCCACAGTATCTTGGTAAGAAAAACATGAAATTGCTTACCTCTGATGGAAAGGTTATAGATCCGGCTGGTATTGACTGGAGCAAGGTCAACCCTAGAAGTTTCCCCTACACGGTAAGACAAGAACCAGGGGAACAGAATTCACTTGGGCTTGTGAAGTTCATGTTTCCTAACAAGCACAGTGTTTATATACACGATACTCCTTCTAGAAGTCTCTTTGCTAGAGAAGATCGAGCATTAAGTCATGGCTGTGTCAGAATTCAAAAACCTTTTGAATTTGCCAAGCTGCTATTGTCTTTTGATACACAATGGACTGATGAGCGAATTATTGCGGCAATGAAGCAAACTACTGAGCGAACAGTGATGCTTGACCGTAAAATTCCTGTTGTGATGCTTTACCTTACGTACTGGTGTGATGCTTCTGGCAAAACTTATTTCCGTCGTGATGTGTATAGCAGGGACGAAGAAATATACAAAGCCCTTATAGAAACCAAAGGGAAAAAATCAGGTGTTTAAAATAGATGATTCGATCAGATAACTGTCATCCTTGCCATAAATAAACAAACAGCTTTTATCTTTTATCAAGTCAATTATTTGATTTGCAAGTTCTCTTGGAAGTGCAGGACAGCCTAAACTTCTACCAAGTCGGCCGGTTTGTTTGATGAAATCCTCTTTGGCATAATCCGCACCATGAATGACTATAGCCCTTTCTCGGGCATTGTCATTAATCCCCTTCTCTAATCCATCCAAGCGAAGAGAATAGCCGTGTTTGCCTTGATAGGTCTCTCCAGTTAGATAAAATCCCAAACTGCTCATATAGGAACTATTCAAATTGGAAAACTTCTGTGCCAACAAGTCTCCTGAATTTCTTCCATGTGACACGTAGCCGTGATGTAAAATTTTCCCATCAGCTACATCAATGATCCACATTCTTTTTTCATTAGAAGGAAGTGAAAAATCTATAACTGTAAGCGGTTTACCTTCCGGTAGTTGATCTTGCTGTTGTAAGTGTAGATACCCTTTTATTCCATAGGATAAAATTTCACGCTCAGGAATGATCAGGTCAATATTTGCTGTATTAGAACTGATCAGGCTGATTAAATGACTTTCTGCTGAAAGCTCTGCTAAAACAGATGAAGGTGAACTTTGAACATTTATGTGTCCCAGAATGGAACTTAAGAAGATAAATACGAGGGATAAAGTAGACTTTTTCATTAACTAGGGTTTAATAAAGAGTGACTTTGGCTTGTGTATGAAAAGGTTACAATTGTAAAGAAAGTTCCCTAAGGGCTGGGAAGCAAATTCTTAAGCTCCTTTTTTTGAACTTGAGGTTAATTTAAAAAAAACAAAAATAAGTTGAGTTATAGTTGCGGAATTGCAGGAACTGTTTGGGACATTTGTAATGTTAAGATCAAACTTGACTAAAAAGTTGATATTAATTCTGAACCCTACCAGTCAGGTTTTAAAGATGTTACCATATTTTGTTTAACAAATGATAAAAATAATTAAACAAAATTCTTTCCATCCTGTTTGTTTAAATGATGAGAGTATCCGTATATAGAAAAGAGCATTTTAATGCAGCCCACAGACTTACCAATCCTCATTGGTCAGATGAACAGAATGAGCGTGTCTTTGGGAAATGCAACAATGTACATTTTCATGGTCATAATTATGAGCTAGTGGTCAAACTCACAGGACCTATTGATCCTGAAACAGGCTATGTTTATGACATGAAAATGCTGAGTGACATTATTAAAGTACATGTATTGAATAAATTTGACCACAAGAATCTCAATTTAGATACTGAGGAGTTTAAGGAATTAAACCCAACAGCTGAAAATATTGCTGTCACGGTATATAACATATTACGCAAACAGATAGATACTAAATTTGATATAACAGTCCGACTATATGAAACAGAAAGAAACTTTGTTGAGTACGATGGGAATTAACATTTCACGAGAAATCGACGAACTTGGGGATGAGCATATAGGCACATCTCACGAGACACCTCTAAGGGAGGATGCTTTCGAAATGGATGATGAATTGAAAATGGAGCTAATTGAGAAGCATTTCAGGGATATCATGCATGTGCTCGGACTTGACCTTACAGACGACAGCTTAAAAGGCACCCCTAGAAGGGTGGCAAAGATGTACGTACAGGAGATTTTCAGTGGGTTGGACCCTAAAAACAAACCTGATGTAAAACTCTTTGAAAACAAGTACAAATACAGTGAAATGCTTGTAGAGAAAGACATTACTTTCTTTTCAAATTGCGAGCATCATTTCGTGCCTATTTATGGAAAAGCACACGTGGCCTACATTTCAAATGGACACGTGATTGGACTGTCCAAAATAAACAGGATAGTACAGTATTTTGCCAAGAGGCCACAAGTTCAAGAAAGGTTGACCATGCAGATAGGTAACGAGTTGAAAGAGATTTTAGGCACTGATGATGTGGCTGTAATCATAGATGCCCATCACATGTGTGTTTCATCAAGAGGTATTCAAGATGTGAGTAGTGCTACAGTAACTTCTTTCTATAGTGGGAAATTTGAATCTGATGAGCATACGCGAAATGAATTTATGAAATACATTTCAATGAAATAAGGATTTCTAATTAAAACTAAACCACAATCCAAAAACCGGTGACTGATGTCCCGGTTTTTTTTATGCCTTGTCACAAACAAAATACGGGTTCAGGTGATTGTAAAGAAAAAGAAATTATGAAGGATAAGAATGTTGTGCTGATAGGTGGCAGTTCAGGTATTGGAGCTGCATTGAAAATCAAATTGGAAAATGCGGGCGCTATAGTTTACGATTATTCAAGGTCAGCTACTGGAGACAGGAAACTAGACGTAATGGCTGAATTTAAAGAAATTGTTGGTTTGCCTGAGCAGATTGACGGTTTGGTGTACTGTCCCGGGAGCATCAATCTCAAACCCTTTCACAGGTTTGAAGTGGATGAGTTTCGGCAGGATTTTGAAGTAAATGTAATGGGTGCTATCAAGGTGTTACAAGCATGCATGAAACAATTGAAAAATTCTAAATCAGCTTCCGTGGTACTTTTTAGCACAGTTGCTGTTCAGGTTGGATTGGGATTTCATGCCTCTATTTCAAGCGCCAAAGGTGCAGTAGAAGGATTGACTAGATCCTTGGCTGCAGAATGGGCGTCAAGTGGAATTAGGGTGAATGCAATTGCCCCTTCACTTACGAATACGCCACTTGCGAGTCAGTTATTATCTTCTGAAGAAAAAGTCGAAGCTTCTGGAAAACGGCACCCATTAGGAAGAATAGGAACTTCAGAAGAGCTGGCTGCCGCTGCATATTATCTCCTTTCTGAGGATTCCAGTTGGATGACTGGTCAGATTTTGCATTTGGATGGAGGTTTATCAGCTATTAAAAGCATGTAAATTTAAACATTTGAGGAAAGATTTTTGTAGTAGTGATGGGTATAGTCCCGGAGTATAAAGTATTGAAGTTATGAAGACGCCACCGGAATCGTTTTTGATTTTTAAGGAAGAGCTGAAAAAGGCAAAACTTGAAAAGGAAAGGCTACAGCGGGAATATGAAGAAAAATTAAAGGAAATGAACATAGAGTTGGCTAGGTTGAAGGAACAAATTGCCGTGCAGCAGGATTTGATGAAAACAACTCTTGAGTATGCTATACGTTTAGAAGAAAATCTAGATCACTTCAAAGACGAAGTAATCAATCGTCCAGGAATTAAAAATAGGTCATTTCACTAATATTTATATGAATAACATCATGAATATCGGTAGCAATGCATTAGAGCTAAACCAGTTTTTGCTGGTTTTGGATGAGCGATATGCAAGAGTGTATGCCAGTAAGTATTTAAAGTCCGTGGTTTGTGAATTATTAGTGGATTATGTACCCATTGAGGATTTTAAGAATGTATTTCTTCAGATAGGAGAGATCATCGCTGACGGGGATTATGAAAAATTTATTTTTGACAAAAGAGCCCTTCGTGCGTTCCATCAGCCTAGTATGGAGTGGTATTATTTGAACTGGAAGAACAAAATGATTGAATACGGAGTGGTCAAGCATAGAAAGATTTTGCCAAAGGAAAAGTGGTTTGAAAAAATGGTCATGATTGCAAAGGAGCAAATCATCAAAAACAATCCTGACAATGTTGTTCACCAACTGGATATTAAATATTGTGATAGCCTTGAAGAAGCCATAGCTATATGATGCAAAAATACAGCAAGCAAGAACTACTTGAGGGTGAACCGAACTTTAGAAGGGACTTTATAAACAGCTTGACAGGATTTAAAAGCCTTACTTTGATAGGTACAAGAAATGAAAAAGGAGTCAGTAATCTGGCTCCTTTTTCACAGGTTTTTCATATAGGAGCATCTCCACCTTTGATTGGGATACTTTTTAGACCCCATACTGTAGAAAGACATACTTTAGCTAACATTCTTGATACAGGATTATTTACGCTCAATCATGTGCATGAAAGTTTTTATAAACAGGCTCATCAGACAGCTGCAAGATATTCAGGATCTGAATTTGAAGCAGTAGGACTTGAAGAGGATATTCTGGAAGGATTCTTTGCGCCTTTTGTTAAAATGAGTCCTGTAAAAATAGCCTGTAGCCTAGCAGATCATCAGACCATTCAACTCAATCAGACCGTGCTGGTAATTGGTGCAATTGAAGCCGTTTGGGTAGATGACCAAGCAGTAGGTGAGGATGGATTTATCGATCTGGAAAAGGTTGGTACAATTACTGTTACTGGTCTTGATTCATATCACAAAACTCAAAAGCTTGCGCGATTAAGCTACCCCAAACCAAACAGTGAAGTAAAGGAAATATAATGGCTGGACTTTTGGAACTTACACCCCATGGACTTTACTGCAGGCAAGCAGATGTTTTTATTGATCCGTGGAGGCCGGTGGACAGAGCCATTATAACCCATGCTCATTCTGACCATGCCAAATGGGGAATGAGGCATTATTTAGCCCATCATTATTCTGAGAATATTCTAAAGCTTAGGCTAGGTGAACCTATCTCACTTCAAACAGTTGGATACAAGGAAATAATCAACATCAATGGTGTAGAAATAAGTCTTCATCCCGCAGGTCATATTCCTGGATCAGCACAGGTAAGACTTGCCTACAAAGGTAGGGTGACAGTCGTGAGTGGTGATTACAAAGTTGAGGAAGATGGTTTGTCTACCCCTTTTGAGCCTGTACCATGTCATGAATTCGTTTCTGAATGTACCTTCGGATTGCCCATATACAAATGGGCTCCCCAGCAAGAAATAAATCAGCAGATCAATGATTGGTGGCAAATGAATGCATCCAATAACAGGAATTCAGTTGTTTTTGGTTATGCGCTTGGCAAAGCCCAAAGGATTTTAAATGGTCTTAACAGAGATATTGGTGAAGTTTATGTGCATGGAGCAGTTCATAATGTCAACGTTGCCCTAGCAGGCAATGGTGTGCCGGTCTTTGAAGCTCCTAAAATTTCTTCCGACACCCCAAGATTAAAAGGAGCATTAATTGTAGCTCCTCCTTCGGCAATGGGTACACCTTGGATGAAGAAATTATCCCCATATCAGACGGCTATTTGTTCTGGCTGGATGAATATCAGAGGAGCACGAAGAAGAAGAGCTGCAGATGCAGGATTTGTACTTTCAGACCATGCAGATTGGAATGGATTGAATCAAGCGATTCAAGCTACAGGGGCTGAAAAGGTATTTTTGACCCATGGAAGCACTGCGGCATTTGCCAAATACTTAAAAGAAAATGCACACCTTGAAGCCGTTGAACTAGAAACACTCTTTACTGGAGGAGATGGGGAAATGTCAGAGGCATGATTTCAGATTTTTTTGTAAATTGTCTTTATGACTTTCAGACTTTCTCTTTATCACCTGCTTTTTTTGATCTTGTTTTGCTGCAACCCAAAAGCAAAAGACAACAAACAAATTGCCCCCTCTGAATTAGATCGCAGCACGGAAGCTGGTTATATTTTAATCCATGAACATGTTTTGGTGGATTTTGGAGGAGCAGATATCGCGGGTTATCATAGATGGGATAGAGATTCAGTGATAATGCGAGTGATGCCATTCTTGGAAGAAGCCAAAGCGAGAGGGGTGAAAACCATACTAGAGTGTACCCCAGCATATCTGGGGCGTGATCCTGTTTTGCTTAGTCAGCTTACTGAACTGACTGGAATTAAGTTTGTAACCAATACTGGGTATTATGGCGCAGTCAATGGGAAGTACCTGCCTGCACATGCTTTTGTTGAATCTGCCGAAGAACTTGCTTCTCGTTGGATAAAGGAATATGAAGATGGTATTGAAGCAACTGGAGTATATCCTGGATTTATCAAAATCGGTGTCAATGAATCTGAGGTATTGTCTGAAATGGATGCGAAACTAGTGAATGCCGCTGCGATTACACATCAAAAGACTGGGTTGATGATTGTTTCCCACACAGGAAATTGGGCAACAGCTAAAGCCCAAATTGATATTCTTCAACAGCATCAGATAGACCTTACTCAGTTTGTCTGGGTTCATGCTCAGGCAGAGAAAGATTTTTCGAAATACGTTGAAGCAGCAGCGCTCGGAGTCTGGATCAGTTTAGATGGTGTTGCCTGGGATGTTCAAGGCCATTTGGAGCGGATAAAGTTTTGCCATAAGCAAAAGCTCCTAAATAGGGTCTTGTTGTCTCACGATGCCGGGTGGTACAGCCCAGGTGAAAAAGGAGGGGGTGAGTTTACCGGTTATACAGCTTTATTTGATGAACTTATCCCGAAGTTGAAGGATGCAGGAATAGGGATTCCGGAGATTGACACTTTGTTGACTCACAATCCGGTCCAGGCTTTCTCTAAAGCAATCTCATTTTGAGTGTTTTTTAATGTGAAAGGTTAATTGCGAAACATTCTTCTTAAAATTTCAGCTTTAATTTTCTGATTTTCCCCTGCCTGTGTACCTTTGCGCATGCCTGAACAAATCCTCATTTTAGACTTCGGTTCTCAGTACACCCAATTGATCGCAAGAAGGGTAAGAGAGCTTAATGTATATTGCGAAATTCACCCATTCAACAATATTCCGGAAATCACCTCCGACATCAAAGGGATAATCCTTTCGGGAAGCCCTTGTTCTGTCAAAGACGAAGGTTCTCCGGATATTGATTTGGATGCTTTGAGAGGAAAATTGCCTATTCTCGCTGTTTGTTATGGAGCCCAATTGTTTGCCCATAAATATGGTGGAGAGGTCTTGCCTTCTGAAATAAGGGAATACGGAAGAGCCAATCTTGCCCATATAGATTTACATCAGAATCTTTTGAAAGAAATGACCCATGGATCAACAGTTTGGATGTCCCATGGAGATACCATCAAGCAATTGCCTGAAGGTTTTGATATCATCGCAAGTACCTCTTCGGTCAAAGTTGCTGCATTTAAAGTGCAAGGTGAAGAAAGTTACGGTATACAGTTTCACCCTGAAGTCACACATTCCGCTGAAGGGAAAAATTTACTGAGAAATTTTGTAGTTCAAATTTGCGGCTGTGCCCAGGATTGGACTTCAGATATATTTATCGATAGTACCATTTCAATGCTCAAATCTAAGTTGGGAAATGACAGAGTTGTCATGGGCTTATCTGGTGGGGTTGACTCCTCAGTTGCTGCAACTTTGATCCATAGGGCTATAGGAGATAACCTGACTTGTGTATTTGTGGACAATGGGCTTTTGCGTAAAAATGAATTTGAAGAAGTACTTGACTCATATAAAACACTTGGGTTAAATGTCATCGGAGTAGACAGTAGAGACAGGTTTTACGATGCTTTAGCCAATATCAGCGATCCAGAATCAAAAAGAAAAGCTATTGGGAGGACCTTTATTGAAGTTTTTGATGATGAGGCACACAAAATCCAGGATGTAAAATGGCTAGGTCAGGGGACTATTTACCCTGATGTTATTGAATCAGTTTCGGTCAAAGGGCCTTCCGCTACTATCAAATCCCACCATAATGTGGGAGGACTGCCTGATTTCATGAAACTTTCTGTCATAGAACCTCTCAACACACTGTTTAAGGATGAAGTAAGAGAAGTGGGTAGAGCTTTGGGGATACCAGAGACTATTGTGGGAAGACATCCTTTCCCTGGTCCCGGGCTTGCGATAAGAATTTTAGGAGACATCACCGCCGAAAAAGTCAAGACACTTCAAGAAGTAGATCATATTTTTATCAAAGGGCTGAAAGACCATGGTCTTTACGATCAAGTTTGGCAAGCAGGAGCGATCTTGCTTCCTATACAGTCAGTAGGCGTAATGGGTGACGAAAGAACATATGAGCGAGTTGTAGCACTCAGAGCCGTAGGTTCTGTAGATGGTATGACCGCCGACTGGATTCATCTTCCTTATGAGTTTCTAGGCAAGATTTCCAATGAGATCATCAATAGGGTAAAAGGAGTGAATAGAGTCGTTTATGACATATCTTCCAAGCCACCAGCAACTATTGAGTGGGAATAAAATTGAAATAATACTACTGCTGAATGGGCCATCCTCTGGGATGGCTTATTTTTTTCTTTTGCACCAAAAGGTTTAAATTCGTGACCCATTCAGATGGGAACAAAATTTGTCATGAAAAACTGAAAAAGATTTATGAAACGTCTCATCTTCTTGTTGTGGTTTTTTGCCGCTTTTTCAATTGCTGCGTTTTCTCAAGACAATCTAGCCGATTATAAAAGAGCCCAAACCCTGATCGGCTATGGCAATTATGGAGATGCCATGAAGCTACTACGCCCATACATGGATGAGGGGGCTTTTGGTGAACTTGCTTTATATGCACAATACCATTTCGCATATTCTGCCTATCAGAACGGGCAATACGAATTAGGAAAATCAGTTTTAAGCCCTTTGGTAGAGAGAAAGAACTGGAAAAAATCAGACGAAGCTAGATATTTACTCGCTTTACACTTCTTTCAGGAAAAGGAAAACTTGAAGGCCTTGCAGGAAATCGAAGCCATAACAGATCCTGAAATTTACAAGCAGGCAGAAAATGCCACTTTTGAATTTCTCAATGAGGCTTCTGTAAGTTTCTTGGTTGCCAATTTTTCAAAATTCCAGAAGAATAATGGTTTCATGCAAGTGATGAAACGGCAATTGGAAAAACAGACGGTAATGTCTGCAGATGAAAAAGCTGTGCTGACACAGATTCGTAATCAGGATAAATCGACTTCAGGGACTTCACAAGTCAGTCGCAATTCTGTTTTGGATGTAGCCATTGTTTTGCCTTTCAATTATAGTGGGGGGTCTGGGGTACACAATCTCAATGCTACCAATTTTGTATTCGAATTGTTTCAGGGGCTGAATTTCGCAGCTGAAGAAATCAAAGCAAAGGGTACACAGTTGAACATCAAGACTTTTGACTCGGAAAGAAATCCTGAAAAACTTAAAAAAATTCTGGCAGATCCTTTCTTCTCACAGGCAGATGTGATTATTGGCCCTATATATCCGGAAGAAAGTGAACTTGTAGCTGGATTTTCACAAAAAAATGGCATTCCTTTTATTAATCCACTTTCCAATATCGATGACAAATTTGAGGGTCAGGATTATGCATTCCTCTTCAGACCATCGGTAACCTCCATTGCAGATGGGATTATAGAATTTGCCCGAAAAAATGGAATAGGAAAGAGACTAGCTATTGCTTACTCCAACACAAGTAGGGATGAGGCACTGTCAAAGAGATTGGCTCAGGTAGCTACCCAATTCGGCTTTGAGGTGATCGTGAATAGGCAGGTTAATGACAAAAATGTAAGAGGTTTTTTAGAAGGGGTTAATATTAGCAGGTTTGGACAACCTAATGTCGATATGGTCATCATGCTATCTGATGATCCAAATGTAGCATCCCCGACATTTGCGTTGATGGAGTCTCTTAACAAAGAACTTCCAGTTCTGGTTATGGATACATGGTTGTATTTCAACTTTGCCAACTACGAAATGCTGGAAACACAGAATTTCCACTTTATATCGAACAACTCAGTCCAATTTGATAAAGTCGATAGTTTTCGGGAAGCATTCAATACAAGGTTCAATATTTATCCTTCATACAATGCACACCTGGGATATGAACTCATGCATTGGCTTTCTGAAAATATGAATGCTTCCAAAGGATTTGATCTTAGGAAAAACCTTAACGCACGGTCTTTTCATGCAGGTAAATTAACCTATGGATTTGATTTTAGAGGAACTAAATTCAACAAATATGTCCCAATCCTGAAGTTGGAAAAAGGTGTTTTAGAATCAAAATGATATACAATCAAATACTTTAATATAAAAATTCATGCAGATTACCCGAAGTAAGCAACTTTTTGAAAAAGCGAAACAATTTATACCAGGAGGTGTCAATTCTCCCGTTAGGGCTTTTAGGGCAGTTGGAGGAGATCCACTCTTTATCAATAAAGCTGACGGAGCATACATCTTTGATGAAGATGGTAATAAATATATTGAACTGATCAATAGTTGGGGGCCCATGATTCTTGGCCACAATCATCCCATGATCAGAGAGGCGGTGATTAAAGCTATGGAAAATGGCACTTCCTATGGTGCGCCTACAGCTAGGGAAGTTGAAATTGCAGAATTGATCACCTCCATGGTTCCTTCTGTGGAAAAAGTGAGAATGGTCAATTCAGGAACAGAGGCAACCATGTCTGCCATTCGTGTGGCTAGAGGCTTTACAGGTAGGGATAAATTCATTAAAATGGAAGGGCACTACCACGGCCATGGAGATTCTTTTTTGATAGCGGCAGGTTCTGGGGCCATTACCATGGGGAATCCTGATTCGCCAGGAGTAACGAAAGGTACAGCAAAGGATACGCTTTTGGCTCCCTATAATGATTTGGAAGCCATAAAAACATTAGTGGCAGCCAACAAAAATGAAATAGCGGCCCTGATTTTAGAGCCTGTTCCAGGGAATATGGGACTAGTTTTACCAAAAGAGGGGTATCTACAAGGGTTAAGAGAAATCTGTGACAAAGAGGGTATTGTCTTGATTTTTGATGAAGTCATGACTGGATTCAGATTAGCCAAGGGCGGTGCTCAGGAACGGTTTGGAGTCATTCCTGATATGACAACATTAGGAAAGATAATAGGTGGGGGAATGCCAGTAGGTGCTTATGGAGGTAAAAAGGAAATTATGGAATTCGTTTCTCCAGCAGGACCGGTATATCAAGCAGGTACACTCTCTGGTAATCCCATTGCTATGGCTGCGGGTCTTGAAATGCTGAAATACCTTAATGCTAACCCTGAAGTTTATCCAAATTTGGATCAAATCGGAGCCGATTTGGTAAATGGCTTCAAGAAAAGTAATGAGAAGCTGGGGCTTAACTTTACTATAAATCATATTGGCAGTATGTATAGTTTGTTTTTCACAGGAGATGAAGTTTATGATTTCGCAACTGCCAAGCATTCTGATACAGAGGTGTTTGGGAAGTATTTTCAAGCCATGTTAAAGCGTGGGATCTATTTGGCGCCTTCCCAATATGAAAGTCTTTTCTTGTCCACAGCATTGACATCCGACCTAATTTCTCAAATAGTCTCAGCCCACCAAGAGAGTCTTGAGGAAATACTAGGAGATAAATAAATTTTAGGTTAGTTAAATTTTTAGAATGATGGAAGTCAACATTTACGGTATAAAAAACTGTGATACCATGAAAAAAGCCTTCTCCTTCTTGGAAGGCAAAGGTATTGCTTACAATTTCATAGATTATAAGAAGCACAAACCTGATGAAAGGTTATTGGTGAGATTTGCAGAAAAGGTCGGGTTTGAATCTCTTATCAACAAGAAAGGCACCACCTATAGGAAGCTTAAAGACGAAGATAAGCAAGGACTAGAAGTGGAAGCAACAGCTTTGGTTATATTGGGAGAGCATAGCAGTATGATCAAAAGGCCGATTATTGAGTTTCCGGACGGTACGCTCATAATAGGTTTTGATGAAGAAAAAATCATCAGTAAATTGAAATAAACCAAAAGGGCCTTCGGAAAATCTGAAGGCCCTTTAATTTTTAAAATGAATAGGAAGGGAGATGAAGCAGAATGTCCTCAGTCATCTTTTCGAGGTTATAATCGTGTTGCCATCCCCAATCCAATCGTGCCCTACTGTCATCAATGCTGTCCGGCCAGCTATCAGCAATATCTTGTCTAAAGTCAGGTTGATAGGAAATGGTGAAGTCAGGAAAATGTTTTTGAATACTCTCAAATATTTGTTGAGGTGAAAAACTAATTGCTGCGAGGTTATAGCTTGAGCGGATTTTAATTTTTTCCTTTGGAGCATGCATCAAATCTAGCGTTGCTTTTATCGCATCAGGCATATACATCATAGGGAGATAGGTGTCTGCCTTTAAAAACGAAACAAATGGGTCTCCGCTAATAGCTTTATGGTAGATATCCACCGCATAATCAGTTGTTCCTCCACCTGGAAGTGATTTATACCCGATCAATCCCGGATACCTGAGGCTTCTGACATCTACGTTGTATTTCTGAAAATAATACTCGCACCATCTCTCACCCGCTTGTTTGGAGATCCCATAGACAGTATTTGGTTCTTTTACACAGAATTGGGGGGTATTCACTTTGGGTGTGTTAGGGCCAAAAACAGCTATTGATGAAGGCCAATAGATTTTGTCAAGTTTCTCTTCTCTAGCGAGTTCAAGGACAGAAAGAAGGCTTTCCATGTTTAACTTCCAGGCAAAAAGTGGATTTTTTTCTCCTGTTGCAGATAGAACAGCAGCCAAATGGTAAATCTGCTTTACTTTTTCTTCTTTTACCAGTTTGCGAAGTGCGGATTGGTCCATGACATCTAGCACAGCTGTTCTGCTGCCTTCCATTTTTTCTAAAGCCTTTGGATTGATGTCAGTTGCAATAACATTATCACTACCATACCGCTTTGCCAATTCCACAGTAAGTTCGGAGCCTAACTGTCCAGCTGCGCCGATAACAAGAATTCTTTCCATGTGTATTCAATCTCTCTTGGAGTACGTCCCCCAAGATGTTTTACGTATATTTGGGTTTGAATATGACAAAAATAGCAATTTCATTTGATGGATTCACTTTAATCCACGAGTGTTTTCATTAGACCTTAACAGCAGATTATTATGTACGATACCTTAAAACCCAAATTGCAAAAAGAGTTAGAAGAGATTGAAGCCGCTGGGCTTTTTAAGAGAGAAAGAATTATCACTTCTCCACAATCGGCTGAAATAACCATATCAGATGGCTCAAAAGTCTTGAACTTTTGTGCAAACAATTACCTTGGGCTTTCTTCTCATCCCAAAGTTGTCAAAGCAGCTAAAGACGCTATTGATACGCATGGTTTTGGGATGTCATCTGTCAGATTCATCTGTGGAACACAGGATATACACAAACAGCTAGAGCAAAAAATTTCCGAATTTTTAGGTACTGAGGACACGATTCTTTATGCTGCTGCCTTTGATGCCAATGGTGGCGTTTTTGAACCCATATTCGGTGCTGAAGATGCCATTATCTCTGATGCGCTAAACCACGCTTCTATCATTGATGGTGTCAGATTGTGCAAGGCCATGAGGTTCCGATACATGCACAATGATATGGAGGACCTAGAAAATCAACTAAAGGAAGCCGATGCCAAAGGAGCTCAACAAAAAATAATTGTGACGGACGGGGTTTTTTCTATGGATGGGACCATTGCGCAGTTGGATAAAATTGTGGAATTGGCAGAAAAATACAATGCTCTTGTCATGTCAGATGAATGCCATTCCACAGGATTTATGGGTAAAACAGGAAGGGGAGTTCATGAATTTAGAGGCGTAATGGGTAAAATAGACATCATTACCGGCACTCTTGGTAAGGCACTTGGCGGTGCATCTGGAGGTTTTACTTCTGGAAGAAAAGAGATCATCGAGCTGCTCAGACAAAGATCCAGACCTTATCTTTTTTCCAATACACTCGCCCCTTCCATTACTGGAGCTTCCATTACAGTTTTTGAATTGTTGTCAGAGACTACTTCGCTGAGAGACAAACTGGAAGAGAATACCAAATATTTTCGTTCCAAAATGACAGAAGCGGGATTTGACATCAAGCCTGGAGAGCACCCGATAGTGCCGATTATGCTTTATGATGCTGCGCTTTCTCAAAAAATGGCAGAAAAACTCCTAGAAAAAGGTATCTACGTCATTGGATTCTACTTCCCTGTTGTGCCGAAAGGAGAAGCAAGGATTAGGGTTCAGATTTCAGCAGGACATGAACGAGAGCACCTTGATGCGGCTATTGCTGCATTTGTGGAAGTAGGAAAAGATCTGGGAGTAGTCAAATAAACAAGATGAACATAATCTAAAAAAATACCGGGGAGGCTTCTCTCCGGTATTTTCTTTTAGGAAGCACTTGTGGTAGAGGGACGTTTGTATCGGCCTCTTTCATACACTGAGATTGGCTCAAACTTTTCATCTATGTCAATACCACTCAAATAGTCATTGATGAGTTCTCTGACTTCCTGAAAAGAAAGATTATGAAGTATTTTGCCATTTCTTGCCAAAGAAACCTGACCGGTCTCTTCTGAGATAATGAGCACTAGTGTATCAGTAGCTTCAGACATCCCGATTGCCGCCCTATGCCTCAAGCCAAATTGAGCAGGAACATCTCTTTCCGTCACAGGTAAAATACATCTGGCAGCTTTGACCTTGCCGTGATGGATGATGACTGCTCCATCATGCAAAGGACTATACTTGTTGAATATAGAAATCAATAACCTTTTAGACATTTGAGCATCAAGGATATCTCCACTTTCAGCATAGAATTTAAGTTCTGAATTACTTGAAATAACCATCAATGCTCCTGTGTTTGTACCTGAAAGGGATTTTGAAGCTTCAATTATTGGGTTGATGTTGAAGGCCTGTGTCTCCTTTTTTCTCCAAAATAAAAGCTCCTGTAAAATGTTTTCATTCGACAAAAAGGAAGACCTGCCTATGATTAAAAGAAATTTCCGGATTTCTGGAGCAAAGATAATAATGGCAGCAATGACACCTACACCCATAAACTGCCCTAATATGATGGAAAGCAGTTCCATTCTAAATGCACTTACCATGAGGTAAATCAAGTAGATAGAAAGAAATCCCAAAAATATTTTGATGGCCACGCTACCGCGCAACAGTTTATAAACCTGATACAAAAGGACACTGACCAGAGTAATATCAATGATATTGACCATGGAAATGTCTAAAAATCCTATTTTGAAAAGTAGATTCAAGGGTTTAATTGTTTATATAGGCTTACTGTTTCAATAGCTTCTTTGACGTCATGTACCCTCAAAATGTTTGCTCCTTTTGTTAACGCATACATGTTAAGGGCAGTTGTTCCATTCAAGGCTTCATCAGGTGTTATTTCAAGTTTTTTGAAAATCATCGATTTTCTTGAAACGCCCACTAATATAGGTGATTGAATAGACTTAAAGTAAGATAAATTTTGGAGAATCCAATAACTCTGCTCTAAACGTTTCGCGAAACCAAATCCTGGATCAATAATTACATCTTTTATGCCAGCTTTTATACATTCAGCCTTCTTTGCGGAAAAGAATTGAGCTAATTCTAAAATAATGTTTTGATATTCAGTTTCTTTAGTCATCGTTTGCGGGTTTCCTCGCATATGCATGGCAATATAGGGTACTTCAAGAGAGCCGACTGTCTCGATCATGGCTTTATCTAGATTGCCTGCTGAAATATCATTCACGAAGTCAGCCCCTGCCTGTACAGCCTCAAGCGCAACTTTTGATCTAAAGGTATCAATTGAAATTAAGGAGTGGGGGAATTCTTTTTTGATTTCAGAAATGACATGTATTGTGCGGTCCAGTTCCTCCTTTTCTGAAATATGATCAGCGCCGGGACGGGAACTATATCCGCCGATGTCCAAAATATCCACACCTTGTGTAAGCATATTTTCTGCGGTATGGATTGCGCTTTCTTTACCTTTGTTAATCCTGCTTTTTGCAAAGAAAGAATCCGGGGTCAGATTAAGAATACCCATTACCCACGGCCTGTCCAACAAAAAAAGCTTTCCTTTAATGTTAAGTGTTATTTTTGTGGGAAATGCTATATCTTCGATTCTAGAAGATTCCTGTAAAATATAATCCATCCAAACTCCAATCCTTTGAAAACGCAAACTGTAAGCGAATATAATCAAGTTATATCCCTTTGTAAAGAACTTTTCAAGAAGAAGACATTAGATTATGGTACAGCATGGCGGATACTTCGTCTACCATCCATCACAGACCAGATTTTTATCAAAGCACAAAGGATAAGATCCATCCAAGAAAAAGGGGTACAGCTGATAGAAGATCCCATTCAGGATGAATTTATAGGGATCATCAATTATTGTCTAATTGCCTTAATGCAAATCTCCCTCAAAGAAGATTCCAGACATGATGTTCCTTTTGAAGTTCTCGAACCGCTCTATGACCAATGGGTAAACAATACCCGGGGATTACTTGAGCATAAAAACCATGATTATGGGGAAGCTTGGAGAGATATGCGAGTAGCTTCGATGACTGATATTATTCTCATGAAACTCCTTCGGGTAAAACAAATTGAAGACAACCAAGGCAAAACCTTGGTTTCAGAAGGCATAGAGGCAAATTATCAGGATATGATTAATTACGCAGTATTTTGTTTGATAAAATTGATAAAAAATGATTAAACAGGCATTGTTATGGTCGATCAGGCTTATTGTCGGGAGCCTTTTTATCTTCTCAGGACTAATCAAAGTCAATGATCCAGTAGGGACAGCCATCAAATTGGAAGAATATTTTGATGTGTTTTCTTATGACATTGGAAGCTTCTTTGTGCTGTTTAAGGAAATCGCATTGCCTTTGGCTGTATTTTTAGTTGTTTTAGAGGTAGTGTTGGGTATAATGCTCATAGTGGGTTCGAAATTGAGGTTCACAGTTTGGGCATTGCTGATTATGATTCTCTTTTTCACCTTTTTAACTTTCTATTCGGCCTATTTCAATAAAGTAACCGATTGTGGATGTTTCGGAGATGCGATTAAGCTTACGCCCTGGGAATCTTTTACCAAAGATGTTATCTTACTCGTATTGATTGGTGTCTTGTTTGTTTTTAGGAAAGATCTACCAAAACATGGACCGGCATGGGCTGGCTATGTGTCAGGAATGAGTTTGGTTGCTTCTTTACTATTGGCAATAGTGGCAATCCGTAATTTGCCCTTTATTGACTTTAGAGCTTATAAAGAAGGCGTGGACATTCCCAAAGCGATGCAGCCTTCAGCACAACTTCAATACAGCTACATTATGCAAAAAGATGGGGAGACATTTGTGTTTGACCAATATCCTGCAGATGAATCCTATGAGTTTGTAGAAATGAAGCTGAAAAACGAGGAGGCACTACCTAAGATTTCTGATTTTGCTGTTTGGAATTCTGACGGAGATTATACCGAAGAGGTTTTGACCGGAAATAAAGCATTGATTTTAGTGACTTATATGCATAAGCTGGATCAGGACAATTTGATCAAAATAGATGAATTGGTCAAGGGATTATCCAATTCAGATATTTTGCCGGTATTAATAGCAGCATCTTCCGAGGATGAAATTCTCCGCTTGATAGAGGAAAGAGGTTGGAAGATTGATGGTTTTCAGGGCGATGCGACTGTGATCAAGACAATAATGAGAGCAAATCCCGGAGTCATGCTGCTTCAAGATGGGGCCGTTCTCAAAAAGTACCATTACAGGAATACGCCTTCTCCAGAAGAAGTTTTACGCTTGTACCAAGGATCATGAAAGTTCCCATGAAAATCGTTCTGGTAGGACTACCCGGTTCAGGAAAAAGCACCTTTGGTAAACAGCTTGCCAGACAGTTGAACTTTGTATTTGTGGACTTGGACCAACTGATCGAAAAAGAGGAAGGTTGCAGCATTCCAGAAATATTTCACAATGAAGGGGAAGGTGGGTTTAGGAAACTGGAGAGTAAATATCTTTCCCAGGTTTTGGCAGGAATAGATGGCTTTGTACTTTCTTCAGGTGGAGGCACACCTTGTTTCAATGACAACATGCAGCTCATTAATGCAGAAGGTATATCAGTTTTTTTGGATGTTCCTATAGATGAAATCAAACGAAGATTGCTCAATAGCCAATTAGAAGACAGGCCTCTTTTTACCGGGCTTGACCAAGGGGAATTGACATTGAAATTAAAAAGTTTGTATGAAGAGCGCTTGCCTTTTTATGAACAGGCAAAAATAAAGCTCAGGGGTGAGTCCATTACCCCTGAGCTTTTAATAAGTGAGTTAACTCCAATTTTTAGAAGTTAAAACCCAAAGTCAACATTCCATTGGTTCTGGTGTTCTTGATTCTTGTAAAAGGGCCTTCATTTTCTCCATTGTTAATTATTGGGAAGGAATTGTATAGTTGATTGAATTGGGAAGAGCTTAACGCAAAATCCACATACATCTTACTCAACCTTATGCCCAATCCTCCTGAAATCTGCTGCGTACTTCTATCAATAGTTTTTTCATTAAAAGGGTCACCATAGAAGGCATAGCCAGCACGGACTCTCCAGATGTTGTATCTATACTCTCCACCTATTCTATAATTTAAGGTAGCTCCATATAGGTTCCTGATGGCTTGATTGTCAGCGTTGGCATTGAAGTCTCTTGAACCAATATTGCTTGTGCTATAATCCACATAATCTACATCAGCTGAAATGAAGCCGCTTTTTCCGATAAAGAAGGTAGCACCACCACTTAGTCTTAAAGGCGTACTTAATGATGACCTGCTGATAACGATGTCACTAACTGCATCTTCTCTGAATTCAAGATTGCCGTTAACGTCAAAAAAGTCCCCTGCAATTTCACCATCCTCTTCTCTGTTCATTTGGTACCAAGTTGGGCTTTGGAAATTAAAGCCCAAGTTCACTGTCTCAATGGGCTTATAGATCACACCTAATCCGATGTTTGCACCAAAGCCATTGATCCTGTAGTTTTCATTCAGTCTCCAGTTCAAAGCCCTTACACCTGCGTCATCAAAAAACTCCTCACCATAATTGATGCTTCTGGTGTAATTGATAGTAGAAAGACCCAGAGATCCTCCTATGAATAATTTGTTTTCAAAATTGGCCCCATAAGAGATAGATGTTTGGGTACTTCCCCCAGAAGTCACATAGGTTTCGTCAGCAAAAGGTGCGCCTATAGCATAATCTGGATCAACAACAAAACCTGCTGCATTGTCGAAGAAAACCAAACTGATATCTAGTGGAAGGCCATTTGGTGCTCTCAACGGGGGCTCTCCATTGGCATTATATTGATTTGCATAATAGTCCAAGAGGGAATAAGCGCTTGGATTATCCGAAAAATAGCCGAACTGATTGTTGAAATGATTGGTTCTGTTGAAGCTTATCCCAAAAGATCCTCCTCTAAAAGCTCCGGAGGTTAAAGGAGCTTTGGGGTTACTGATAACCAAGCTCAAGTTTGGAATTGCAAAGTTCCCGGTATTATCCGTCTGTGATTGATTCAGAAAAACAGACTCTGATCTCCAGTTGCCGAAAGAAGGCGTAATGCTGAATTCGGATCTTCTAAAGAAACCTAATCCTGCTGGATTTGTATGAATGTTGGAAATATCTCCTCCTAGAGACATTTGTGTTCCTCCGAGTCCAGTGATTCTAGCTGAACCTGTAGACCTGAATTCTCCAAAACGCAAAGCATCCTCAAAATAGCCAAATTGGGCGTAAGAAGAGAGACTTGATGCCATGAAGACAAGAAGTAGTTTACTTATTTTTTTAAAATTAAGCATGTGCTAGTTTAAATGTTGTGTTCTACCAAACCTGAAATCGGGTAAGAAAGGTGTAAAAAAAAGGGGAATTAATTCCCCCTTCCACCTCTTGAACCTCCGGCACTGGAGCCACCGCCACCACCGCGTGACATTCCGCCGCCACCACTGGTTCCCATGCTAGATCCTCCTGATCTGCTTGGTGTACTCATCGATGGGGAAGAAGTCCTTGTATTTGGATAGGATGACATTCCGCTTCTAGAAGGAGATGATTGCATTGTTCTAGAAGGTGTGCCCATATTGGTATTTGTTCTATTATATGAAGGATTTACAGCTCTGTTGTTTGATGGTGCTGCAGTTCTATTGCTATAGCTTGGAGCTGTGCCTCTGTTTGCGTTATTGTAAGGAGTATTTACTCTTGTGTTTGCAGGGTTGACTGAGTTTACTCCACCTGATCTAGTAGGTCTTGTCGCTGCAGCTGAACTGGTATTTCTGCTGCTAGTACCTGATGTACTATTGCCAATTCTAGATCCTGTGTTGTAGTAATCATTCTGAGATGAAGAGAAATCCCTTGCAGAAGTTCTGCTGTTTGCAGAAGTTCCTGTTCTTCCAGATGAAGTTGTAGCGTCTCTTCTAGCAGCCCTTGAATTAGAAGGAAGGATATTTCCTTCTCTACTTCCCATAGATGGAGAAGACATAGAACCCCTTGTTGGAGTAGCGCCTCTCACTACACGTCTGCTATTTTCCCCATAGTTATTATTTACAATAAATACCGGTCTATTCCATCCGTAAAATCCACCCATCATAGGATTCATCCATGGATTCATTCCCCACATGCCTCTGCCTCCCCAGCCAAAGCCCATGTTGAATCCCCACATGGAATTCCAACCCATGTTCCATCCAAATCCTGGTCTCATACCCCACATAGGCATACCCCAGAACGGATCATGGAATCCCATTCCCCAACCAGGCATACCCCAGAACGGATCATAGAAGCCCATCATAGGCATTCCCCAACCCATACCCATTGGCATGCCCCAGAAAGGACTCATACCCATGCCCATTCCCATGCCAAAGCCGAGATTGAACATGCTGTTGTTCATGCCACGATTATTCCATCCATTGTTACCCACGGAATAATTGTTATATATATTTATATTAGGAGTATTCTCAGCATTGGCATCATCAAAATACACAGCTCCTTCATCAGTTCCTGAAGTCTGGTTCTGATATCGCGCGATATATTCCGGATTCACATTGCGCGCAGAAAAATTTTCTTGCTCAAAAGATCTGGAATCTACGTTGTTTAGTGACTGAAAATTCTGGGCATTGTTGTTACTTACAGCATACTCAGTAGCTATTCTGGCGTCTGATGCCTGAAAATAAAGGTCATCATTCTCACCCCTCATCGCATTGTAGCTTGTACTGCAAGCGGGGAGAAGCAGTAATGCTCCGGCTCCCACAGTCAACATGTTGATGAAATTCTTCATTTGTTTGGTGTTTACTTATTTAGTGTTATATACGAGGCACATCCTAGAGGGTTATGAAATTTGTTTTTATATTTGCCACCCTTCCTAATTAGCGAAGATAAATAGTTTTTTACAATCAACCAATCATCCTATGAGTAAAGGATTGCCCAAAAGAAGTGAAGATTACTCTTTGTGGTACAACGAATTAGTAAAGCGAGCAGATCTGGCAGAAAATTCTCCGGTCCGTGGCTGTATGGTCATCAAGCCATATGGGTATTCTATCTGGGAAAAAATGCAGGCTCAGTTGGATTTGATGTTTAAAGAGACTGGGCACGTCAATGCCTACTTCCCTTTATTTATCCCCAAGTCATACCTTTCCAAAGAAGCAAGTCACGTCGAAGGCTTTGCTAAAGAATGTGCAGTAGTGACACACTACAGACTCAAGAACTCAGAAGATGGAAAAAGTGTCATTGTAGATCCGGAAGCCAAGCTTGAAGAGGAACTTATCGTAAGGCCAACATCAGAGACTGTGATTTGGAGTACGTATAAAAACTGGATCCAATCCTATAGGGATCTTCCCTTATTGGTCAATCAATGGGCCAACGTAGTGAGGTGGGAGATGAGAACACGTCTGTTCTTAAGGACAGCGGAGTTTTTGTGGCAAGAAGGACATACTGCACATGCCACCAAACAGGAAGCTATTGAAGAGACCGTACAAATGATGCATGTGTATGCTGAATTTGCTGAAAAATTCATGGCACTTCCAGTTGTAAGAGGTGTAAAAAGTGAAAATGAAAGGTTTGCAGGTGCAGTTGATACGTATTGTATTGAAGCATTGATGCAAGATGGAAAGGCTTTACAGGCAGGTACTTCACATTTTCTAGGTCAAAATTTCGCCAAGGCATTTGATGTTAAATTCGCTACCAAAGAAGGTGGATTGGATTATGTATGGGGTACCTCTTGGGGTGCAAGTACCAGGTTAATGGGGGCATTGATTATGGCCCATTCAGACGATAATGGATTGGTATTGCCACCAAAACTAGCCCCTATCCAAGTGGTTATCGTGCCAATTTATAAAAGCGATGCTGAACTAGAACAGCTGGATGCCAAGGCAAAAGAACTGATGCAGAAGCTGAGGACTAAAGGTATTTCTGTCAAATATGACAATAGGGATACTCAAAAGCCTGGATGGAAATTTGCCGAATATGAATTGAAAGGTGTTCCCTTGAGAATAGCAATGGGACCCAGAGATCTGGAAAACCAAACTATAGAATTGGCCAGAAGAGATACGCTTACCAAACAGACTATCAGTCTGACTGAAGTTGAAATTGATGTTTTCATTTCCGATCTCCTTGATGAAATCCAAAACTCAATTTATACTAGAGCCAAAGAATTCCAGATCAACATGACCACTGAAGTGGATAGTTGGGAGGAATTCAAGCAAGTTTTAGACAATAAAGGTGGTTTTGTTTCTGCACATTGGGATGGAACTACAGAGACGGAGGAAAAAATCAAGGAGCTTACTAAAGCAACGATCAGATGTATCCCTTTGGACCACTTGCCTGAAGATGGAAAATGTATCCTAACTGGAAAACCTTCTTCAAAAAGGGTATTATTTGCAAGAGCTTATTGAATCAAAACTCCCGGTCTCGGGAGTTTTGTTTTTATCCCCACAGAAGATAATTTGCATCTAAAGTCTTACTTTCACAATTATGGTACTTACTGCAATAATTAGCCTGATCATCATAGGATTGATCCTAGTCCTAATTGAAATCTTATTTGTACCCGGGACTACAGTTGTTGGGATAGTTGGTTTAATTATTTCATCAGTGGGGATTTTTTTTAGCTTTACCCATTTTGAAACTGAGACAGCCTGGATAATTTTGGTTGTAGCAGTAGTGCTTAATTTTTCTGCACTTGTCTATGGGCTTCAATCAGGAGTGTGGCAGAAAATGGCACTTACAAGCGAAATCAACAGCAGGGCGCATGATGACAGGCTTTTGGGTTTAACAATAGGCATGGAAGGCATTACGGTTTCAGATTTACGGCCTTTTGGAAAGGCAGAATTTGAGAACAAGATTTATGAGGTGAAATCAGATTCAGGATATGTTTCAGTAGGTGCGAAAGTTATTATTGCTAAATTGAAGGACAATACAATTAC
>DAIPZN010000038.1:0-36715 GCA_036782195.1 Cyclobacteriaceae bacterium
GTAAACCAACACACTGACCCAATGTATAGCTGCGTATGGAAGAAAATTTCCCAAATTGAAAACCAATTTTTCTTTGGTTTGTAGGTAAAACAATAAATGGTTTTACACCCAAAATCCTACACTGGTAAAAAAATACTGACTTCTGAACATGGGCAAAAACCTTTCAAATTGCTCATGGTTCTTTTCTGGTTCTTCCTTCAAATATTTCCCTATTTTTGAAAATAAAATCACCGCATGGATTTCCAATTTACTGCTGCCAATACTGACCTCGACCTACAAGGAATATTGGCACTTCAGCGAGAGAATCTTCAGCAACATCTTGAAAGTCTGGACCAAGGATTTGTGATGGTCTGTCACCAACTTACAGACCTTCAAAAAATGAATGCCATTGCCCCACACATCATCTGCAAATCTGCTGACAGTGTGGTGGCTTATGTTTTGGCAATGACACAGGAATGCAAGGATGATATTCCTGTGCTTATACCCATGTTTGAGCTATTTGACCGATTGACATACAAGGGACGTCTGATTTCGGAATATCCTTATATGGTAGTGGGACAGATCTGTGTCAGTAAGGACTTTAGAGGCTTAGGGATTTTTGATGGACTGTATGCCGAATACAAAAAGCGCTATCATGGCACCTATTCCTTTGCCATCACAGAAGTAGCTACAAGAAATCTACGTTCCATGCGGGCACATGAGCGTGTGGGGTTCAGCGTTATCCATCAGTATTTAGCACCAGATGGGGAAGAATGGGCTATTGTACTTTGGGACTGGAACAGGTAGTTTACTTGCTGTGCCTCTCAATCAGCACATCCATCACTTCGTCTAATTCATACCCCTTGGCTTCCAAGAGTACCAAGTAATGGAAAAGCAAATCAGCAGCCTCACCTAAAAAGAGATCTTTATTGTCGTCCTTAGCTTCAATGACGATTTCCACAGCTTCCTCTCCTACCTTTTGAGCGATCTTGTTGATGCCCTTGGCAAATAGTGAAGCAGTATAGGATTTATCAGAAGGGTTGTTTTTGCGGTCTTTGATGATCTCCCTGAGCTTGTTAATGAATGCCGTCTTGGTGCTGTTTGTCTCATTGAAACAGGTATCCGCTCCGGTATGGCAGGCAGGCCCAACTGGCTTGGCTTTTACCAAAAGCGTATCCTTGTCACAGTCTACTGTCATGGATTCAAACATCAGAAAATTGCCAGATGTCTCGCCTTTGGTCCATAGCCTTTCTTTGCTTCGGCTAAAAAAAGTCACTTTGCCGCTTTCAATGGTGGCCTCTACGGCCGCTTGATCCATATAGCCAAGCATTAGGACCACATTAGAATCAACATCCTGCACAATTGCCGGCACAAGTCCTGAGCCTTTTTCAAAATTTATATTTAAGGTGTTCATCCTTTTTTTCTTAAGGTAAAATAATCACTTGTTAAATCCGAACAGGGATGCTTTCCTGGTCCAGATAAGTTTTCAATTGGGGTATGGATATTTCTTTAAAGTGGAAAATGCTTGCTGCCAAAGCTGCATCAGCTTTTCCAAAGGAAAAAACATCTTTAAAATGCTCCATGGCACCGGCACCTCCAGAAGCAATGACAGGAATGGCCAGCGCTGACGAAATCTCTGCGGTAAGCTCATTGGCAAATCCGCTCTTGGTCCCATCATGATCCATTGAAGTCAACAAAATTTCACCTGCCCCCCTATCTGCAACTTCCTGAGCCCAAGCTTGGGTACGCAACAAGGTAGGTATTCTTCCTCCATGGGTGTGCACAAAGTCTATCCCGTCTACACTTCTGGTATCGATGGCCACTACGATACATTGACTCCCGAATTCCCGTGCCATTTCATCAAGGATTTTTGGATTCTTGACAGCCGCGGAGTTGATGGAAATCTTGTCTGCACCGGCATTGAGCAGCACCTTGACATCTTCAACGGTAGCTATCCCTCCTCCTACTGTAAAGGGAATATTGATTGATTTGGCAACTTTTGTGACCAGCTCCGCAAGTGTCTTCCGCTTGTCTACGGTGGCCGTTATATCTAAAAAAACGAGCTCATCAGCCCCTTCGTCAGAGTAGATTTTGGCAAGCTCTACCGGATCTCCTGCATCGCGAAGTTCCACAAAGTTGACACCTTTGACTGTTCTTCCTTCCTTGATATCCAAGCAGGGGATTATTCTTTTGGTCAGCATAATTATCTATTAAAAGCGGCCAATTCTGCCAATGTGATTTTCCCTTCGTAATAAGCCTTACCTACAATTGCCCCATAAACACCCAAGGCTCTCAGTTCTTCAAGGTCCTGCATATTGGAAACACCACCACTTGCAATCAATTTTATACCTGGAAGCTCTGCCTGCATCTCCCTATAAAGCTCAATAGAAGGCCCTTGCAAAAGGCCGTCTTTGGCAACATCTGTGCAGATGACATACTCCACTCCCAGCTGCTGATATGCTGAAACAAAATCAAACAAATCTACACTAGTTTCCTCTTGCCAGCCTGATACAGCTATCTTTCGGTCTTTTGCATCTGCACCTAAGATGATTCTTTCCCCACCAAAATCTGAAAGCCATTTGCGGAAAAGAACAGGATCTTTGACTGCCACACTTCCCCCTGTTACCTGATGGGCACCAAGGGAAAAAGCGAGTTCAATGGATTCCTGTGATTGTACACCACCACCAAAATCAACTTGTAGGGAAGTATGGGATGTGATCTGTCTCAGGACCTCATGGTTGATGATTTTCTTGGCTTTGGCACCATCTAGGTCCACAAGATGCAGTCGCTTGATGCCTGCATCCTCAAATCTCTTGGCCATATCCAGAGGATTATCGTGGTACTCTTTCTTTTGATCATAATCACCTTGAGTCAGTCTGACGCACTTACCTCCGATGATGTCAATTGCAGGAATAATATACATAGCGAAAACCGGCTGAAATTTGGCCGGAGATTAGGTTTATAGGTCTAAGAAATTTTGCAGGATTCTTTCACCAACAGCCCCACTTTTCTCGGGGTGAGCCTGCATGGCGTAGAAATTGTCTCTATGCATCAGCGCAGCAAAATCATGCACATAATGGGTGTTGGCAATAGTATAGGGGCTGTCTTCGCAATAATAGCTATGCACATAATAGACATAAGCAGGATCTTCAAGCCCCTTCAGGAGTGGACTTTTAAGCTGAGTCAGGGCATTCCAACCAACATGAGGCACTTTATGTTCTTGGCTGCTGACGGGCTTGAACTTTTTGACCTGCACAGGAAAAACTCCGAGACAAGTAGTGTTGTTTTCCTCTGAGTAGGCACACAACAATTGCTGTCCAAGACATACTCCGAAGAAGGGTTGCTTCAAAGACGGGATAAGTTTATTTAAGTTTTTGGCACTGAGATACCGCATGGCAGTAGAAGCCTCTCCCTGACCTGGGAAAATAACTTTGTCCGCATTTTGGATGGTCTCCCAATCATCAGTCAATTCAGCTGAAGCTCCAAGTCTTTCTAAGGCATATAGGACAGACTGCACATTACCTGCATTGTATTTGATTACTGCTACTTTCATGGCTGAATGGCTACTTTGCTAGCAGGATTTTTATAGGTTTTCATAGGTTTTATAAGCATTCATTAGCTTTTCAACTCGGACAATTCAGCGGATTTTTATACGCATCAAAATCGAAGTTGCAATCAGGCTGCAATTTATTTTTTTAATGGTTGGCAATCCTAATATTTTCTATAATTCCTTTTAAGAATTTATAGTCCTAAAACACTGCTATCTACAAGTAAACCCAAAGGGCGCTAGCCTCATATCATTGTAGTTAAGCAATTTAGACACAGAACCAGAAGGGCGTTAGCCCTGAAAATCTCACCACCTATTAGAATCCGCCAAATCAGATCACAGGGCTAACGCTACCTATATGATTTTATACCCAACAGATACACCCATTAATGTGTCGATTTCTCCAACATCTCTTCCAAAACTGACTCCATTTCAGATAGGGACTGATACAATTGCTCGTAACTATCAATGATGAAATATTTGTCCTGGAATTTGTCTTTCCAATACTCAGTGTTCATGATCCTTCTGACGTCATAATCAATGTGTAGCGGTGCATCGGACAGACTGAATTTAGTCTCTCCGGCTGAACTCAAAATACCAGCTCCATATATCCTCAGTTCACCATTTTCCCGGATCAAGCCAAATTCAACCGTAAACCAATAAATTCTCGAAAGTAGCTGAATCGCCCATTTGTTGTCAATGTGCTTGAGCGCAATTCCACTGAGTTTCTCCAAGAAATCAACATATGGCTGATTGGTCAACATGGGCATATGGGCGAAGGCATCATGGAACATGTCAGGCTCTTCCAGGTAATCCAATTGATCCATTCTTCGCAGCCATGTGGACGAACAAAACCTCCTGTTGTTCATCAACCCGAAAAACAGGTCGTCGTCAATCAGGCCTGGAACCACCTGAATGGCCCATCCTGTGGTATTGGCCAAACGTTTGTTTACATCCTCAAAATCTGCAATCCTGTCTGCAGAAAAATCAATCTCTTGAATCCCATCCAGATAAGCCTTTGAGGCAGCCTTAGGTAAATTGACGATCTGTCTTTCAAACAAGATTTTCCAAACTTCAAAATCTTCTTCGGTATAAGCAGCATAATCCTGCTTCATTTGTTTTAATCTCGGGTCGGTGAAGACCCAGTCTTTGGGTTTGTTTTGCATTTAAATTTGGGTTTATACGATTGGATAAGCAACAAAAAGGCCTACACCATGAGCTGGAATAGGCCTAATATTTTTGTTCAAAAAACATAGTCTTCCTATCCCTGCATTGAATGAAGGTGGTAGGAATGGTGTACATATGTTCTTGGAGTAGGATTCATGGTTTAAATTTAAACAAGTATATGTGTTATGACAAGAATTTTCTTTTGCTCCATCAAAAAACAAAGCCCATATTACATCCTAACGGGATTTAGCCTTATCTGTTTCGGAATAATTGGTTCATTTTCATTAAGGTCAAACTGCTGATATTGCGTTGCCACAAATTAAAGCAATTCAAATCCTTTTCTCATGGCAAATGTTTCCCGAATCCATCCTGCCAATCTAGCACTTTGTTCAAAATCCAGGGTCTGTTGCCCATCAGAATAGGCTTTTTCTGGAATTTCATGGGTCTCATAAATGATACCATCCGCTCCTGACATCACACCCGACAATGCCATCTGTGGCACATAAGCCCTGATACCTATTCCATGTGATGGATCCACTATGACAGGAAGATGGGATTTGGCTTTAAGAATAGGTACAGCATTGAGGTCAAGCGTATTTCGGCTGGCTTTTTCATAGGTACGTATCCCTCGTTCACATAGGATCAATTTTTCATTTCCTCCTGAAAAAACATACTCCGCAGATTGCAAAAGTTCTTCTATAGTTCCTGAAATCCCCCTTTTGATCATCACAGCTTTATCCACTTTACCCAATTCATCCAGCAAATTGAAGTTCTGGGTATTCCTAGCTCCAACTTGATAAATATCCACATAAGGATACATCTCCTCTATCTGGGAAACCTGCATTACTTCTGTCACGATTTTGATTCCTGCCTCTTTGGCAAGGCCATACCACAACTTAAGCCCATCCAAACCCAATCCTCTAAAGGCATATGGGCTAGATCGGGGCTTGAATACCCCTCCACGCATCATTTTGATGTTGTTGGCTTTGAGATGGTCGATCACTTTTCTGATCTGCTCCTCTGACTCTATAGAACATGGACCTGCAATGATAGCCATATCACCATCTTTGATGCTGATGCCATCACCAAGATCAATGGAAGTGGGCTTTACTTTCCACTTCTTGGATACAAGTTTGTATTCATCTGAGACTACATGGATATCCTGTATACCTTCCTGATGTCCGATTTTTCTGACATCAAAATCCTTGGAGCCGATACCCACAAGATAGTCTCCAAGTTGGGTCTTTACTTCAGTGATTTTATAGCCAATTTGTTGGATGCCGTGAATCAGGTTTTCTTTTTGTGTGGCCGTAATTTCCGGTTTAAGCTGGATGATCATCTTTTACTGATTTAATATATGAAATGATGTCAGCCCTGAGGTCCTGACTGTTTTTGACAACATTGATAAATGCGCTTCCGATTATGGCACCATTACCATATTTAGAAGCTGTGCTAAATGATTCAGCATCCGAAATCCCAAAACCAATCAAAGTAGGATTCTGAAGTTCCATTTGCTTAACTTTTTGAAAATAGGCAATCTGGTCTTCAGAAATACCCTTTTTGGCTCCTGTGATACTGTGTGCCGAAACCATATAGATAAAACCTCTGGAATTATTGTCTATTTCTCTTATTCTGGCTTCGCTGGTTTGAGGGGAAATCAAAAAGGTATTGCTCAATCCATGACTTTCAAACATCTCTTTGAATTCATCCTGATACTGTTGCATGGGTAAATCGGGAATGATCAATCCATCCACTCCCACTTCCTGGCATTTTTTACAAAATGCTGCTACACCATATTGGATGATGGGATTGAGGTAGCCCATCAGTACAACAGGAAGCTTTACATGACTCCGCATGGTATCGAGTTGTTGGAAAAGTTTTTTCAGCGTCATGCCATTTTCCAGCGCATGCATGTTGCTATCCTGAATAGTAGGCCCATCAGCTATAGGATCGGAATAGGGAATCCCAATTTCAATAATGTCTGCCCCAGCTTCTTCTATTGCCATCATGGTAGGCAAGGTATCTTCCAGCTTGGGAAATCCAGCTGTGAAATAAATAGAAAGTACCCGTTCTTTTTTGTTTTCGAAAAGCTCCTGTATTCGGTTCATGTGTGTATTTATAGCAATTTGAGATAGCAAAGAATGGTCTCCTGAAATCAATATCCTCCCCACTTGATGTAGGTTTCTAGATCTTTGTCTCCTCTACCTGAAAGGTTGATGACAATGATATTGTCCTTATCATATTGAATCATATTGAGTGCATGAATCGCATGGGCGGTTTCAATTGCAGGAATGATCCCTTCCATTCTGCTGAGTAAAATACCAGCTTTCATCGCGTCTTCATCTTCCACTGCCACAAACTCACCCCTTCCGGAATCATAAAGATGCGCATGTACAGGCCCTATACCAGGATAATCAAGTCCTGCTGAAATAGAATGCGGCTCCACTACCTGACCATCCTCTGTCTGCATCAGCAGCGTTTTGCTACCATGAAGAATGCCTGGTGTTCCCAAAGCTGTTGTAGCTGCTGATTTCCCGGAATTAATCCCAAGTCCTGCTGCCTCTACTGCCACAAGCCTTACTTCAGGCACATTGTAATAGTGATAAAATGCCCCTGCTGCATTGCTACCTCCCCCAACACAGGCTACCACCAAATCAGGATTTTCTCTTCCTTCTTTTTCCTTCAGCTGCCATTTGATTTCTTCACTGATGACTGATTGAAATCTAGCCACCATCTCAGGATATGGATGTGGGCCAACAACAGATCCTATAATGTAATGGGTATCAACCGGATTACTGATCCATTGTCTCATCGCTTCATTGGTCGCATCTTTCAAAGTCTGGCTTCCGGATGTAGCAGCTACAACTTTTGCCCCAAGAATTTTCATCCGCTCTACATTGGGTTTTTGCCGTTGAATATCCAATGCTCCCATATAGACAGTACATTCCATTCCCATCAAAGCACAGACAGTTGCTGTAGCTACACCATGTTGGCCAGCACCGGTTTCAGCTATGATTCTTTTTTTACCAAGTTTTTTGGCCAAAATTATCTGCCCGACAGTATTGTTGACCTTATGTGCTCCCGTATGGCACAGGTCTTCTCGCTTAAGATAAATCTTCGCTCCGAATTTTTCGGAGAGCCTTGATGCAAAATACAAGGGAGTAGGCCTGCCTACAAAATCCTTTAAGAGCCCCTGGAACTCTTTCTGAAAATCCGGTGATGCAACCAGCTGCTCGTAATTATCTCTGAGCTCTTCAATATTTGGATGCAGCATCTCGGGAATATAAGCCCCTCCGAATTTGCCATAAAAGCCGTTTTTATCTACTTGGATCATATGCTAATTTTTAAAATTTTGGTAGGCTATTGCCTTTGATTCATTTTACTCTTTTTGCTTCAGTAAATCCTTCAGGGAAGCCAACATCTCAATATCCTTAAAACCTGGCCTGATTTCAAATTTTGAATTGAGGTCTATCCCCGCCAGCTGGGGTAACCTATCTGCAAGGAGCTTGACCGCGTGGATATTGTCTAAACCAATCCCTCCGCTTAGCAAAAATGGCTTATCAAATGGATAATCCAATAACAATTCCCAGTTGAACTGCTTTCCACTCCCACCATATTGTACAGTGAAGGTATCGAACAGAAAATAATCTACATAAGGTAAATAGTCTTCCAATGCTTGCCAATCCATCTCTTCTTTGACTGAGAATACCTTAAAAACAGCCAAGCCTGTTACTTGTTTGAGTTGAGCAACCTGATCTACCGATTCCTCCCCATGCAGCTGCAAAACGGACAATCCAAATGCATCTATTTTTTCTTGTATCTCCGCAAGGCTAGCATTGACAAAGACACCAACCTTAAGAAGATCTGTTGTCTTAATGGCTTCTGCTGCTGAAGTCGGAACATATCTTGGGGAGGGGGGATAGCAAATGATCCCCATCCAATCCGGCTGAATGCGATGCTTGAGTTCTCGAATATTTTGGGCATCGCCCATCCCGCAGACCTTGATTTTCATTTTTCTATAGTTATACCCAAATCTGAAGCCAACAGGTCTCTGTAAGCATTCATAAAATTATAGGCAGCCTGATTTGGCCTGGCAGATTTCATAAAGTTTTCTCCAATCAAAAACCCATCAAAGCCTGCTTTTTTCAACTCCACCAGTGTAGCGGGCTCAGAAAGACCACTTTCCGAAATTTTGACAAACTGATCAGGAATGGAATCTACAAGTTCAAGAGAGGTAGCTACAGCAACTTCAAATGTCTTCAAGCTCCTGTTGTTTACCCCAATCAAATCAAGGTGCTCATTGATGGAGGAATCCAATTCTTCGCTGTCATGTACTTCCAGAAGCACTTCCATTCCCAAAGATTTGGCAAATGCACCAAGAGCTTTCAGTTCATCTGGACGGAGCGCGGCAGCTATAAGCAGTATACAGTCAGCACCAATAGATTTTGCTTCAATGATCTGGTATTCATCAATGATAAAATCCTTCCTTAAAATGGGACAGAAATTATATTTGCGCGCGACAGTAAGATCTTCATTTTTCCCACCGAAAAAATCTTTATCCGTAAGGATCGAAAGGGCTGAAGCTCCTGCCTGCATATACCCTATGGTGGTCGGTTCCACTGCCACATGTGCATTGATCATACCTTTTGAAGGAGATTTCCGCTTGAATTCAGCAATGATTCCTGTCTTGTCAGGACGTCTGATGTACTTACACATAGATACCACCTGCCCTTCGAAATAGATGCTCTGCTCGAGCAGCTTGGATGGAACCAGGCTCTTCTTTTCTGCAACTTCCTTGCGCTTGTGGCTGATGATCTGATCTAGGATATTCATGGTCAATTCGAGGTAAATGTGAATGTTGTTTTTGGTTGTATAAGGGCTTTGAACACCCGCATGGCTTGTCCACTTTTCAGAGATTCCTGCGCTTTGGCTACTGCATCCGGAAATGTGAGTTTCGGATCAGCTGTCACCAGTGCTGCTGCTGCATTGGCTACGACCACATCTTGCTGTGGACCTGTCCCTCCGCCATTTAAAATCTGGTAAAAGATTTTTGCTGAGGCTTCAATGGTATCTCCCCCTTGTATGGCTTCAGCCTCAACCTTGTTTAATCCCAGTTGGGCAGGGCTAACAAGTTTTTCTCCCGTGTTGGAAATCATCTTGAAATTTCCGGTTAAGGATATTTCATCGTAGCCATCAAGGGCATGTAAAATACTGAAATTACCTTCTCTACCTTGATATAAGTATGCATATAACCTTGCAAGTTCAAGACTGAACACACCCACAAGCTGTTTCTTGGGAAAACTTGGATTTACCATTGGGCCAAGCATATTGAAGAATGTCTTCACCCCAAGTTCTTTTCTTATCGGTGCAACATGCTTCATGGCAGGATGGAAAAGCGGAGCATGCAAGAAACAGATTCCTGCTTCGTCCAGACTTTTCCTAATTTGACCAATGTCACTGGTAAATTCATAACCAAAATGTGCCAAAAGATTGGAAGAACCACAGATGGAAGAGACTCCTGTATTACCATGCTTGGCCACATGTTGTCCTGCCCCTGCGACGATAAATGAAGCCAATGTTGAGATGTTGAATGTGTCTTTGCCATCACCACCTGTGCCACATAAATCCATGGCATCATATTCGGAAATCTCCACTGGAATACAAAGATCCAGCATGGCTTCTTGAAAGCCCCCAAGTTCTTCCACAGTGATGCTTCTCATCAGGTATACAGTTAAAAAAGCCGCAATTTGGCTTTGATTGTAATTGCCTGTGGCAATGTTGGTCAAGACCTCCTTGGCCTGACTTTTGGAAAGCGACCGATGAGCAAAAAGGTGGTTTAAAATATCTTTCATGTGTTTATTTTTTAGCCCTCACATGGAATACCCATCAATATCTGTGAAAGGATGGCTCATGGGCATTTCAAGGTTTAAAGCTATTTATAGTAATGGGTAAATCATTATTAAGGTTCAGCATGCAGCTTAGGGAGCTGTAAGCCAATTTTCCATGATGGTTATACCATGTTCTGTAAGGACTGATTCAGGATGAAACTGAAGGCCTCTGACTTTAAGTTGCCTGTGTCTTACACCCATGATCTGCCCATCTGGAGTCCTAGCGGTAACTTCTAGGTCAGGTGACAAAGTTTGCTCATTGATCACCCATGAATGGTATCTTCCTATCTTGAATTGCTTTGGCATTCCTTTGAAGAGGAGGTCTTCTTCAACTTGAACTTCAGAAGCCAGCCCATGGACCACTTCTGAAAGGTTGATGAGATCTCCGCCAAAAGCCTCTCCTATAGCCTGATGACCAAGGCATATTCCAAGGATATCTTTTTCATCGGCATAAGCATTGAGGAGGTCAGGCATGATGCCAGCTTCAGAAGGTACGCCTGGACCTGGTGAGAGCAATATTTTATCATACGATTTAACCGCTTCTACAGAAATGCGGTCATTACGGAAAATGTCCATCTGAGTCCCATAACCCAATTGCCTGATGATGTACACCAAGTTGTAGGTGAAGGAATCATAATTGTCAAGAACAAGGATGCGCATACAAGGTAAATTAGATGGTTTCAGCTGTTTGTAAAGCTACACGTAAGGCAGCAAGTTTATTAGAAACTTCTTGAAGCTCCGAGGCTATGGAAGATTTGGCTACCACCCCGGCACCTGCCTGAAAGCGCAGCTTGTTGTTTTCAGACACAAAAGACCTGATCAAAATGGCATGGTTGAAATCCCCATTAAAACCTAGAAATCCAATTGCTCCTCCATAAAATTTCCTTGAAGTGTTTTCCAGCTTGTCGATAAGCTCCATGGCTTTATACTTTGGTGCACCGGAAAGTGTACCTGCGGGGAAAGTATCCGCCACAAGCTGTAAAGGATTTGCATCCTCAGGCAGCAATCCTGTCACTTTTGACACCAAATGGATGACATGTGAGTAATATTGGATTTCCTTAAATACTTCAACAGTAACTTTTTCGGAAGACCTGCTCAGGTCATTGCGCGCCAAGTCCACCAGCATTACATGCTCTGAGTTTTCTTTAGGATCGTCATAGAGCTTACGGGCCAAGCTGGCATCTGCCTGATCATTGCCAGTTCTCTTGAAAGTACCTGCTATAGGGAAAATTGTGGCTTTGTTGTTTTTGACTACAATCTGGGCTTCCGGTGAACTTCCGAATACTTTGAAAGAACCATAATCAAAATAAAACAGGTATGGTGATGGATTTACAGAACGTAGCGCCCTGTAGACATTGAATTCATCTCCTTGAAAGGAAGTGGTAAAGCTACGCGAAAGTACGATCTGGAAGACATCACCTCTGAAGCAGTGCTCTTGGCCAGTTTTGAGGATGTCTAAAAATTCTTCATCAGTATAATTTGAGCTTTCTTCACCCACGAGCTTGAACCCATATGCAGGGATGTTTTTGTTGTTCAATAGAGTTTCCAATTGAGGCAAAATTGCCTCAGTCCTGTCACCTTCCACCTGATGTTCGAAGAGGTGCATCTCATTTTTGAAATGATCTACAACGATTACATTTTGATATACTGCGTAATGAAGCATTGGGACATCAGAGGCTTCAGTTTGTTTCAAAGAAATGTCTTCAAAAAAACTCACCGTGTCATATTGCATGTAGCCGAAAAGCCCGTTGCTGATAAATTTGTGTGTACCTGTCTTTTCTACAAAACGACCGGAAAATGCCCTCAAAGCCTCTATTAAAGTTCCAGATTCGGCCACGGCATATTGTCTGGAATGACCAAGCGGAAGTTCTTCAGTGATTTTTCCTCCGGAAAAAGAAAAAGAAGCCAAGGGATTGAAGCAGATATAAGAATAACTGTTTTCCTGACCATGATAATCCGAGCTTTCCAAGAGGATCGGATTGGCAAATCGGTCCCGAATTTGCAAGTAAATGCTTACCGGCGTGATGGTATCGGCAAGCATTTTCTTATAGGTTGATTGTAAGTTAAACTGTTCCATAGTGTCAGCAGGTAAAGACATAAAAAAAGGCCCGCGGGGATTGAACCCAGCGAGCCTTTTGGAATATTTGCTTTCAGCATTAATATCAGGCAACGGCATGAGTGTCTTCCCCGGTTTGAGAAGAAGTATGCCACCACCAATATTTTGTCTGAATCGTTTTCATATTTTCAATGAGACAAAGTTATCAATGCATTTTATTTAACAAAAAAATATTCAAAAAAAATTATTGGTAATTTTAAAGCCCACTTCAAAAAAGACATCATGAGTAAATTACCTCAATATTATAAAAGGGTTTTTGACGACTATAAGGTTTTGGTTAAAGTCAATCCCTTGGATTTCACAGGAACCGAACTCATCATCCACCCAGACGGAAAAGTTGAAAAAACTGAAATGGAGTTCGATGAAGATATCTTTGAAGACTTAGCTGTGGATGAGTTTGAAAACTGCAGCCCGCTTGAATTTAACCTTCACCTTCAGGGGGTAAAATAAAAAAGGTGGAAATCCACCTTTTTTTATTCAAAATTATTTCCGTCAATGGGTTGATTCTGCATCCAAGTAGGTCCGATTTCCCTTTCCTCTACACGTATAAGTTCTCCATTTTGAAAAGTGGCAAGTACATAAAAACGCTCTTCCCGGTTCACTCTATAAATTTTTGTTTCTCCTTCCATAGAGCTTAAAACAGCATTTCGGTTTTGTCTCAAAAACCGCTGCTCGCTCATTCCCTGTCTGAATTCATATCTTCTTTGGAAAACATTACAACTACTCAGCATAACTATTGACAATACTATCACTAAAAACTTTTTCATAAACTCGGATAAATTTTTACACCATTTCTAGGGCAAAAACGCTGCCATTAATTTTGTGTCTGAATTATAGAACTTTAAGAATTTACTTTAGGAATTCTTGGCGTATTGTTTGGGAAACCTAATTTTCGACTTACCTTTGTGACCTAGCGGCACGACCAGCTCCCGCTGAATCCCCCAGGTCCGGAAGGAAGCAAGGGTAGGTGGTTGTAGCGGTGCGATGCCGCTTCTTTTTTTATTTTTTTTCCGAATGTGGATATTCCCCCCATCCAAGCCTCTTTTCAACTTTAAATTCCTGAATAAACAATTAACTTTGCCCTATCTTCAACTTATTTAAACCTATCAACATGAAATTCTTTATTGACACTGCCAATCTGAGCGAAATCAAAGAGGCCTATGATCTTGGCGTATTGGACGGCGTAACTACCAATCCATCTTTAATGGCCAAAGAAGGCATTAGCGGTGAAGACAGGGTGAAAGCCCACTACAAAGCCATTTGTGACATAGTCGACGACAACGTAAGTGCAGAAGTGATCGCTACTGATTTTGAAGGTATGATCAAAGAAGGCCTAGAACTTGCCAAAATTGACAGCAAAATTGTAGTGAAGGTTCCCATGACCAGAGATGGTGTCAAAGCCATTAAATATTTTTCCAATGAAGGTATCAGGACCAACTGTACACTTGTATTCTCAGCTGGTCAAGCGATTTTGGCAGCAAAGGCAGGAGCTTCATTTGTTTCCCCATTCATTGGCCGTCTGGATGACATATCCTTTGATGGTCTGGAACTAATAGAACAAATCGTTGATATTTATCAGACATTCGGCTTCCCTACGCAGGTTTTGGCAGCTTCTGTAAGACATACAATGCACCTTGTCAAATGTGCAGAACTCGGTGCTGATGTAGTTACCTGTCCACTGAAAGTTATCACTGGACTTCTTAACCATCCTTTAACTGATTCCGGACTGGCGCAGTTTTTGGCAGATCACGCCAAAGCAGCGGGTAAATAAACAAGATTAAGCGGGACCTTACAGTCAGGGTTCCGCTAAATTTTACACAAGATCCTAAACATATTATTCGTTTTAGGGTCTTAGAAGATATCAAAATATCCCCTCATGTATATCTTAAAAGTAAAAGGCAAAGCAAAAATACCGGATTACATCCAAATCAGGGATGATGACTTTGTCTTGGTGGCCTACTTCAGAGCCGATAGACCTATGAAAAACGTAGAAAAATTCGGCTTAGAAGGCAAGGAAGAAGCACTGGAACAACTTATCAAAGAACTGCCATTCGGCAAACCTCAGAAACTTGAGCTTTAATTATGGTAATTGAGAGCGATCCGATCATCAACGTCAAAGAAGCCTATATATTCCAAGGCCTTGACGCAATATTGCAAAATGTAAGCTTTTCAATAGAAAAAGATGAATTTGTCTTCCTGATCGGAAGAACAGGTAGCGGAAAAAGCTCACTGCTAAAAGTGCTATATGCTGATTTACCCCTCAAAATGGGACAAGCTGAAATAGTAGGTTTCAGCTTAGAGAAAATCAAAAAGCGTGAAGTCCCGTTTCTAAGACGAAAATTGGGAATTGTTTTTCAGGACTTTCAGCTATTTCCTGATAGGTCGGTTGCTGAAAACCTATTCTTTGTCATGCGGGCAACAGGCTGGAAAGACAAGACAAAAATGAAGAACCGCATGTTCGAAGTACTGCTTCAGGTAGGACTTGCTGATGCAGCCACCAAAATGCCGCACCAACTTTCGGGGGGAGAACAACAGCGGGTGGTCATTGCCAGGGCTTTATTGAACAATCCTTCGATTTTACTGGCTGATGAACCTACCGGAAACCTAGATCCCGATGTTGCAGATGGCATTTTCAAACTTTTTCAGGAAATCAACAAAAATGGAACAGCTATTTTAATGGCTACCCACAATCATGATCTCCTTAGAAAATACCCCTATAGAGTGATGAAATGTGAAAAGGGGCAGCTTTTGGACAGCAAAACCTCTGACATTACCATAAACACTTCTATATAGATATTTAACATTAGGCATTCCTCGGTAGTTATATTATCTTAGATATTGGTTTCACTGCTTCTGCAGCAAAACTCTTTGGAATAAAAGTATAGCCCTATGCGATTGAATATCAAACTATCCCAATTTGTATGCTTCTTATTGGCTTTTGCCCTATCTATGCAATCCTGCCAAGAAAAAGAAGAACCCAAAAAAGAAGAGCCGGTCTCTCCAAATGTCATTATCAATGCATGGATAAAGGAAGTGATGGATGAGGTGTACCTGTGGTTGGCAGAAATGAAAAGCCCAATTGCCATCAGCTCGAATCCGGAAGACTACTTTGAATCCCTCCTCAATAGGCCTGCAGATAGGTTTTCTGCCATATATCCTGATTATCAGGAACTGATGAATAGCCTTCAAGGAGTCAATAAAGAAGCTGGCTATGAATTCTCCCTTGCCAGAGAAAGCAATGACAACGAAAACGTCTTGGCTTTTGTCACTTATATCAAGAAAAACAGCCCTGCAGCAGCCGCTGGAATCAAAAGAGGAGATATCATCTTCCAAATCAACGGCGCCCAGATGACACTGAACAACTACAGAAACCTTTTACGAGCAATAGACGAGCCCCACAGTGTTACCTACTACCGATATGATGATGCAAATCTTAGGAATGTACCCCAGTCTCCTGTCAACCTCCAAACCGTAGAACTTGCAGAAAACCCAAATTTTCTGGATACGATCTATACCATTGGCAATCAAAAAATCGGTTACTTGGTATATCATTTTTTTGCTCCGGGAATTGATGGTGACCCGAAAAAATACGATACCGAAATGGATAACATTTTTGCAAAATTCAAAGCCCAAAACATCAATCACCTCATCTTAGACCTGAGATACAATGGAGGAGGGTTTGCCTCCAGTGCTACGAACCTTGCAAGTTTGATTGCTCCAAATGTCAATGAAACAGACGTGTTTTCTAGAACAAGATATAATTCTTTCCTGATGGGTTTCTCTCAATTGAGTAATGTCAAATCAAACTTCATCTCGAAACCTCAGAATCTGGGCAACATCCTTACGGGCAACAGAGTCTACATCATCACCTCACGTAGAACAGCTTCAGCAAGTGAACTTATTATCAATGGCCTTAAGCCCTACATGGATGTTTTCTTGGTAGGTGACCAGACAGTTGGCAAAAACGTAGGGTCAATAGCAATTGAAGATGAAGAGAATCCTAATAATAAATACGGCTTGTTACCCATCATCTCCAGAAGTTACAACAGGGATAACCAATCCGAATATTCAGAAGGGTTTGCACCTAATATACCTGGAAATGAACTCACGCAAATAAATTGGCGCCAATTTGGGGATATCAATGAATACCTCTTAAGACTAACGCTTGGGCATATATCCCCTAACCTTCCGCAACCCAGGTTTAATTTTGTCGAACGCGTGGATCTTGGCAGTTCAGTAGAAGATCAGACAAGGTTTGGGAAATTAATTGAAGACGGCATCAAAATCAGATAAATCATTCTAATCCCGCCAAAAATGGCGGGATTTTTTTCAATTGTGTCAATTCCTTGCTTCACTACAGCTATTTTGAAAGAAGTACTTTAAGGAAAATCATCTTAATGTGCACATGCTTGTTTTTCAAAAGGAATGGAGCCTTAGATAAACCACAACACATCCTGTCAGCCAATTGAAATCCCCAGACAATGATGGTAGATGAGAAAATGTAAGGATCGAAGGATCTTAAAATTAAGCTCACATATCCTGTCATTTTGTCTGTATTTTTATAATTTTGCGTCAATTACAGCATTGAATGGAAAACATTATCAAAGATATAGATATCATCAGCCCTGAAATTGCCCAGGCATGTGATTACAAAACTACAGGAGAAGAGAATACAGGTAAATCCAAAAAGCTTTACATCGAATCATACGGCTGCCAGATGAATTTTTCGGATTCGGAAATCGTCGCTTCCATTATGAAGGAAAACGGCTTCGATACCACAGCCGATTTCAACAAGGCCGATGTGATTTTTCTTAACACCTGTTCAATCCGGGAAAAAGCCGAGCTCACAGTACGCAAGCGTCTAAGCCAGTTCAATGCAATCAAAAAGAACAGGCCTGACCTTACCATTGGCGTTCTAGGCTGTATGGCAGAACGCCTCAAAGAGAAACTTCTTGAAGAAGAAAGAATAGTTGATGTAGTTGTTGGACCAGATGCTTACAGGGACCTTCCAAACTTAGTCGCTTCTGCTGAAGATGGCCACAAAGGCGTCAACACATTCCTTTCAAGAGAAGAGACCTATGCTGATATCTCCCCAGTGAGGTTAAACTCAAACGGTGTAAGTGCATTTATCTCCATCATGCGGGGTTGTGACAACATGTGCTCGTTTTGTGTAGTACCCTTTACTAGAGGACGTGAAAGAAGCAGGGACCCCTACTCTATTGTCAATGAAGCAAAAGAGCTTTTTGCTGCAGGTTATAAAGAAGTAACGCTACTGGGGCAAAATGTTGACAGCTATAAATGGTCTCCAGAAGAAAATAACAAGGCACGGCTGAACAAAAAAGAAGAAGCTGTTTCTGAAGTCATTCATTTTGCACATTTATTGGAGATGGTGGCACAGGTAAACCCTTTACTCAGGGTCCGCTTTTCCACTTCCCATCCTAAAGATATCACAGACGAGGTGCTTCATACGATGAAGCGCTATGACAACATTTGTAAATACATCCATCTACCGGTTCAAAGTGGTAATTCCAGGGTGCTTGAGCTGATGAACAGAACCTACGACAGGGAATGGTACTTAGAGCGGGTAGCAAAAATCAGGGAAATCCTGGGTGAAAGTTGTGGTATATCCTCGGACATGATCGCAGGTTTTTGTTCGGAAACCGAGGAAGAACATCAGGACACACTTTCCTTAATGGACATTGTACAATACGACTTCTCCTACATGTTCTATTACTCTGAAAGACCCGGAACATTGGCAGCCAAAAAGCTGACAGATGATATTCCTCTCGAAACCAAAAAGAGAAGACTTGCTGAAATCATAGATAAGCAAAGTCAGCTTTCCCTTGAGCGGAATAAAATGGATGTGGGTCAGGTACAGGAAATACTTATTGAAGGGATTTCCAAACGTTCGGAAGACTATGTCAAAGGACGCAACTCTGCAAATAAGGTGGTAATCATTCCAAAAGCATCATTCAGAAACGGCGATTATGTCAACGTGCTGATTACGGACTGTTCGGCAGCCACATTATTTGGAACCCCCGTATCCTAAAACCCTTTTCTTCCCAAAATGATCACTTCATCAGAAATCCAGCAAATAAAGCAAAGGTTTGGAATTATTGGCAATAGTCCTCTTCTTCACCACGCCATCCAAGTTGCCATTCAGGCAGCTCCCACGGATATGACCGTTCTGATCACAGGGGAAAGCGGAAGCGGAAAAGAATCTTTTTCTAAGATTATTCATGCGCTAAGCCTCAGGAAGCATGGGAAATTTATTGCCATTAACTGTGGGGCTATCCCTGAAGGAACTATAGACTCCGAACTCTTTGGCCATGAAAAAGGCTCCTTTACAGGTGCGCATGAAGCACGTAAAGGATACTTTGAGGTAACAGATGGGGGATCAATTTTCTTGGATGAAATAGGTGAAATGCCTCTCGGTACACAAGCTAGGCTTCTGCGTGTATTGGAAAATGGGGAGTTTATCAAAGTAGGTTCTTCCAAAGTCCAGAAAACCAATGTCCGAGTTATTGCTGCTACCAATGTCAACCTAATCAAAGCGGTAGAAAAAGGGAAGTTCAGAGAAGATCTTTATTATAGACTGAATACAGTACCCATCTATGTTCCCCCTCTTAGGGAAAGAGGGGAAGATGTAGTCATGCTTTTCAGAAAATTTACAACAGATTTTTCTGAAAAATATAAAGTAAAACCCATCTCACTGGACGAGGAAGCCAAGCAACTGCTGATTAAGTTTCCTTTTCCAGGTAATATCCGCCAGCTGAAAAATATTGCTGAACAGATTTCACTTCTAGAAGATAGTAGAGAAGTCGATGCCAATACCCTGTCAAGGTATCTTCCTTCCGGACAAAGCAGACTGCCAGCCATTGCAGGACACATAGGTGGAGCATCGGACAATGCCGAATTTTCAGAAAGAGATATCCTATACAAAGTCCTATTTGACATGAAAAAGGACATGAACGATCTCAAAAAACTGGTATTGGAATCATTTCAGGCAGGAAATCTCAATCCAAATATCATCAACAAGCATTCTAACCTTTTTGAAGATTTAGAATCCCCACTTCCTTTCGAGGAAAAAAAGGCTCAAGTCCCCGTTCCTTATGTACTTGATAACCAAGGAAGTGCCAACAGCAATGACATGGAAGATTATGAGGATGAGACTATAGAGGACATTATCCATGAGGAAGATGACAATTCACTTTCACTGGAAAAGAAAGAAAAAGAAATGATCATCAGGGCCCTCCGCAAACACAACAACAAAAGAAAATATGCGGCAAGCGACTTGGGAATATCAGAAAGGACGTTATATAGAAAAATCAAACAATATGACATTGATTAAGAGGTTTGGGATATATGCTTACGTCATGGTATTTGCCTTTGTGCCCGCATGTGCCATTAGCTATAGCTTTACCGGAACAAATATTGACTATAATTTGACCAAAACCTTTTCTGTAGAAAACTTCTTCAATGACAGCGGAGGCGGTCCAGCCAATATGGAACAGCGGTTTACAGAATCCCTTAAGGAATTCTACCAAAGGAATACCCAGTTGGAATTGATCCGGAGCAACGGTGACTTGCAGTTTTCAGGAGCGATCACCAGATATGGCATAACACCTCAAGCTACTGTTACGACTACAGATCCCAACCTTCCTGACAGAGCTGGACAGATGCGTTTGACCATTACTGTGGAAGTGGATTATGTCAATACAAAAAATGAGGAAGAAAGCCTTAAAAGAAGTTTTAGTTTCTTTAAGGATTATGATCCGAGGTCTACCTCAATCCTTCAGGTGGAAAGTGCACTGATCGAAGAGATCTTTGAAAGCATCATCCAGGATATTTTTACCGCCACTGTGGCAAATTGGTAATTTTTACTATATTCAACATCCTAAAAGACAAATTCCGTGAACGCCACCCAACTTCTGGAAATCATCAAAAAAGGCAACCGACTTCAAAATGAGGACTATCAGCAACTCCTCAAGTTGCATGAACTATTCCCTTATTTTCAAATCCCTAAGGTGCTTTTGGCTAAATATGAATTTGATACTACTGCAGGACAAAGCAAAGATTTGTTGCATTGGGCGGCAGTTACAAGTCCTAACAGGTCATGGCTTCGTCAACTATTGGAAACACCCTCTCCTTTTGAAAGCCTTGAAGAACTACTGGAAAAAAACAGAGTTTTGACCGATTCAGAAAAAAGCGTTGTCACATCCCCAAAACTTATTGATGATCTTGAGGGCAAAGAAATAGAAGATGCCCCAGCTGCGCCGGTAGTCAAAGACAGGGCTGAAGTATTGAGAATGCTTGAAGAGCATCTGCAGAAGAGGCTTAGCGAAAATGCTTCCAAGACTGAATCTTCAGAGGTCCAAGACAGGGCTGAAAAAAAAGCTGCCCGTAAAGCTGCTAGTGAAGATCTCATTGAAAGCATCCGTAAAAAAGAAAAAAAAGAAATTCTTGATGAAAAGAAAAAAGCCCAAATTGATATCATCAAAGCCTTTAGCAAGAAGGAAATCAAACTGGCTACCATTAAAGAACTGGAAAAACTCCAAAAGCAACCAGATCTTTCTGAAAGGAGTACGCAGCTTGACCCCAACTTTATCTCGGAATCTTATGCCCGAATGTTGACCAAACAAGGAAAAAAACAGAAGGCGATAGAAATTTATCAAAAACTCATGGTGAAGTTTCCAGATAAAAGCGCTTATTTTGCGAACTTGATTAAAAATTTGGAAGAATAAATTCGATTATATGTTCACCCTACTCATTACCATCATTGTCATTTTAGCTGTCCTTCTGATCTTGGTTATTTTATCTCAAGATTCAAAAGGCGGAGTTGGTGCTGCTTTCGGCGGTGGTGCCTCACAGATTATGGGCGTTACCAAGACAGGTAATATCCTCGAAAAATCAACTTGGGTCTTAGCTATTGCCATTTTGGTTCTTTCTTTAAGCTCTTCTGCTTTCTATTCTACTTCAGATGCGGATCAGTTTAGCTCTCCAAACATTGAAAATGCCAAACGACAAATCATCGCTCCAACTTTCGGTGATGAAAATCTTTTGCCTTCTCCTGACAGTAGCACAGAAGAAGTTCCTGCTGAAACACCTGAAGCTGAAGGCGACTCTAACTGATATCAAACAGATACTATCAATAGTTAAAGGCCGGAAATTCCGGCCTTTTTTTTAATATGTCTCTACATTTTTAAGTAGTAACCTTTTGCTGATTGGTACAAAACTCTCCTGAAGCGGAATAGTGTAATTACAATGGATGCGATATGTCGCTGGGTTAGGCAAATCATTGTAGCTCTTGATCAAGTCCAGTTTGATCTGTTCCAATGTATTGACTAGACTAATCCTCACTTTTCTGATCAATTGCATCATAATGCCCTTAAAGGTGTCTATGCTGTTCTGAAAAATATTCACCTTATACCGGTATACATACACTTCCTTACTTCGGGCTGAAGAGAGCAAGGCATAACCTTCTTTTTGATATAGGGGTGAAAGGCCTATAGGCTCGATTTTCATCTCCGTCTCCAATAAATCATAGATGGTTTTACCTTCATCAATACTACTCTTGATCTTGGGCAAAGAATAAGAAACGATCTCTTCTAGCTGTTTCATTACATCATCATCAATGATCAGTGAGCGGTAATTCAACTTAAGTGTATGCGGATCAGGTCCTTGAAGAAGCTTCGGAAATGCCGCCTTGAGTTGATCTCTACTTTCCTCAAAACTTTTCAACTTAGAATAATGCTGTATCAAATCAGCAAGAGCCGGATACAATTTGGTTTCCTTAAATTGGGAACCTACCTGCTGAAGGTAGGCTAAGAGCAGGTACTTTTTATACTCAAAGTCAATCCAGCCCTCGGTAATCCAGTTTTCCGATAGGTTTTTCATAGGCGATTTCTTTGTGAAAAATTTAAGAAAATCTGACATAAAACGAAAGTGACAACGCAAATTTGACAGTGTTGGAACCTTAAAAACACCAATATCTGCCACATTATTTTCCCCTATTCAGTCTTTATGTCAGGCAGGCACTCATATCGTGATTTGGCATAAGAAATGATAATATGGCAGTATTAGATTTTAGAGCTAACCTTAAAAAAACCAATAACTATGTCAAAAGTAAACATCCAACCTCTCGCAGACAGGGTTCTAGTTGAACCAGCTGCAGCAGAAGAAAAAACTGCTTCCGGTCTTTTCATCCCGGATACTGCTAAAGAAAAACCCCAAAAAGGTACTGTTATAGCAGTTGGAAGCGGTAAAAAAGATGAGCCCTTGACTGTTAAAGTAGGTGACACAGTCCTGTATGGCAAATATGCCGGCACAGAACTATCTGTAGAAGGCCATGATTATCTGATCATGAGAGAATCAGATATTTTCGCAATCCTTTAAGCATCTATTCAAACAATCAAAAAAACAAAAACAACTACAAAAATGGCTAAAGAATTATTTTTCGATACCAACGCGAGAGACAGATTGAAAAAAGGTGTTGACGCTCTTGCAGATGCAGTAAAAGTTACCTTAGGTCCTAAAGGAAGGAACGTTATCATTGACAGAAAATTCGGTGCACCTACCATTACCAAAGATGGTGTTTCCGTAGCAAAAGAAATAGAACTGGCTGAACCTATTGAAAACATGGGTGCTCAATTAGTAAAAGAAGTAGCTTCTAAAACTGCAGATAACGCAGGTGACGGAACTACTACTGCTACCGTATTGACTCAGGCAATTTTCAATGCCGGTATTAAAAACGTAGCTGCAGGTGCCAACCCAATGGACCTAAAGAGAGGTATAGACAAAGCAGTAGCTGCAGTAGTTGCTGAATTAAAAGCAAATTCTAAAGCAATCTCTACCAGCAAAGAAATCCAACAAGTAGCCACTGTTTCTGCAAACAACGATGAGGAAATCGGTAAAATGATCGCCGATGCAATGGACAAAGTAGGCAAGGACGGTGTCATCACTGTGGAAGAAGCAAAAGGTACTGAAACAGAGGTTAGAACTGTAGAAGGTATGCAGTTTGACAGAGGTTACCTTTCTCCATATTTCGTAACCAACACCGAGAAAATGGAAGCTGAATTAGACAGACCTTACATTCTGATCTATGACAAGAAGATTTCTTCTATGAAAGAATTGCTTCCAATCCTTGAGCCAGTAGCACAGTCAGGAAAACCACTTTTGATCATTGCTGAAGATGTAGATGGCGAGGCTCTTGCTACTTTGGTTGTGAACAAAATCAGAGGCGCATTGAAAGTAGCAGCGGTAAAAGCTCCGGGATTTGGTGACAGAAGAAAAGCCATGTTGGAAGATATCGCTATTTTGACTGGCGGTACTGTAATTTCTGAAGAAAGAGGTTACAAACTTGAAAATGCTTCTGTCGAGTACCTTGGAACTGCAGAAAAGATCAATATCGATAAAGACAATACCACTATCGTAAACGGTGCCGGTGAGTCTTCTGCTATTCAAGCTAGAATCTCTGAAATCAAAGCACAAATTGATAAAACCACATCTGACTATGACAGAGAAAAACTTCAGGAAAGATTGGCCAAACTTTCAGGTGGTGTAGCCATCCTTTATATCGGTGCCGCTACTGAGGTTGAAATGAAAGAAAAGAAAGACAGAGTTGATGATGCATTACATGCTACAAGAGCCGCTGTTCAAGAAGGTGTTGTAGTAGGTGGTGGTGTGGCTCTGGTGAGAGCTTCTTCTGCTCTTGACAGTGTAAAAGGAGACAACGAAGACCAGGATACAGGTGTCAACATCGTCAGAATCGCCATCGAATCTCCTTTGAGAACTATCGTTGAGAATGCTGGCGGAGAAGGATCAGTAGTTATCAACAAAATCAAGGAAAACAAAGGCAACTTTGGATACAATGCTAGAACAGATGTCTACGAAGATCTCTTTGAAGCAGGTGTGATTGATCCTACCAAAGTAACCAGACTTGCTTTGGAAAACGCAGCTTCTATTGCAGCATTGCTATTGACTACTGAATGTGTTGTAGCTGATGTGAAGGAAGACACTCCAGCAATGCCTCCAATGGGCGGCGGAGGAATGGGTGGAATGATGTAATCCACCATTTCCATAAAATTTGATAGGGGACTTGATGTCCCCTATTTTTTTTCTATTTCCTATCCTCAAAAAATGCCAATGATATAGACAAAGGATGCATTTTGTCATTATAAAATAGAATTATAAGTGATTGTAGCTATATTTGGATCTTGGAAAGAACATATTTGTATCTTGTAGTCCTTTATCCTGAATGCAGTCTTTTTACGCCATTGTTTTAATTGATGACGACCCTATCAATAACCTGATCAATAAAAGATTGATATCTAAATTGGGCGGAAACCACAGGGTAGAGGTTTTTTTGGAAGCTGAAAAAGCTTTAGAGCGCATCCAAGAACTGGATGTTCAACAAAAAATTCTTATCTTTTTGGACATCAACATGCCTGTCATGAATGGTTGGGATTTTCTCAATGCCTATATCAAGAACTTTGAAGACAGAAATGATAGAATCATCATGCTCTCTAGCTCCATTGATTACCAGGATAGGCAAAAGGCCAAGCAGCAGGCTTGTGTTGAAGGTTTTATAGAAAAACCACTTACACCGGACAAAATCAACAACCTGCTTTGACTGAACATATGCACTTGCCTTCATCCCTCCATTTCATGGAGTTGTATGAATTTTCAGAGCTTCATTTCAGAAAATCCAGCTTTACGGATATTGATCAAATCCGTGGGTTAATGGATAAGGACACAAAATTCTGGCTCAACATCTGTAGCCTAGAAGCTACTGAATTGATTCAGGAAATAGCAGCTCTTTTTGATATCCACCCTTTGGTAATTGAAGATATAGGAAACTACTACCAAAGACCGAAATTAGAGGAATTTGAGAATTTTATTTTTGTGGTTTCTAAAATGCTGTATACCAAGAGCGACATCAGTTCTTTGGAAATCGAGCAGCTTAGCATCCTTTTTGGCAAAAACTTCATCATCACCTTTCAAGAAAACCAATTTGATATCTTTGACCCCATTCGTCTCAGACTGGAAAACCCTTCTGGTAAAATGCGAAAAATGGGCGCTGATTACTTTGCTTACACTTTGATCGATGCTATTGTAGACCAGTATTACCTAATCCTGGAACAGATTGGCGAACGAATAGAGGAACTTGAAGATCAGATCATCGATCAAAATAAAAAGATCAAACTTTCAGATATCTATCATGAAAGAAAATCCATTCTCCAGATCAAAAAGATGCTTTGGCCTACAAGAGAACTGCTTTCTGCCTGGAAAAAATCAGAAAGTCACCTGATCAAGAAAAGAACAGCACCTTTTGTCAATGACGCGTATGAACACACTGTTGAACTGATTGAAAACCTGGAACTACAGCGTGAATCCATTACTACTTTGGTGGAAATCTTCATTTCCAACATCAGTTTGAAGCAAAATGAGGTGATGAAAACTTTGACCATCATTGCTACAATATTTATCCCACTTACGTTTGTTGCCGGAGTATATGGGATGAATTTTGACTATATGCCAGAGCTGAAATGGAGGTTTGGCTACCCTACAATCTGGGCTTTTTTTATTGTATCAACAGCATTTATGGCCTATTACTTCAAAAGAAAAAAATGGTTCTGACAGAATAAGATTCTGATTGTGAATCCCATTAAATTTCTCGGTTCTATAGGGTTTTAATTGATCGAAAACCTGTCAACCTTTTAGCAATTTTTCTTTATATAGGCTATTATTGTGGCCTATCTCCAAGCAGACATGAAGCAACCTAAACTTATTGTAGTCAAAGTCGGCTCAAATGTCTTGACGCAGTCCACTGGCAAACCTGATCTTCAGCGCATGGAATCCCTTGTTGCACAGATTTGTGATTTGGTCAAGCAAAACAAAAAAATGATCCTCGTCTCCTCCGGTGCAGTGGCATTTGGAAGGCAGGAAGTCTCCTTACCGGATAAAGTTGATCCCGTTCTGAAAAAGCAAATTTGGGCATCTACAGGGCAGATAGAACTGATCAAAACATATAAACAGCTTTTTGCTGAAAAGGGTAAAACTATAGCCCAAATCTTGGTGACTAAAGAAGATTTCAGAGATAGGAAGCATTACCTGAACATGAAAAACTGCATTCTCGGGCTGCTCGCTCAGGGAATTATTCCTATCATCAATGAAAATGACACTGTTGCCATCACGGAGTTGATGTTTACTGACAATGACGAACTTGCATCTTTAACAGCAGCGATGGTCAATGCAGATACACTCGTTTTGCTGACCAATGTTGATGGGATCTTTGACGGTCCACCTTCAGATCCTTCCTCAAAACTGATCCCATATATCGGTACTATAATGCCAGATCTGGAAAATGTAGTGAGTCCGGTGAAATCTTCTTTTGGACGTGGAGGTATGCTGACTAAGCTGAATATGGCCAAAAAATCTGCAGACCTTGGCATACAGGTTATCATTGCAAACGGAAAAAAAGACAATATCCTTTGTTCCGTATTTGAAGAAACTGTTCCCTACACATACTTCGAAGCCAAATCTTCCAAGCATAGTTCCAAGAAATGGCTAGCACATGGAGATCAATATTTTAAAGGTGAAGTAACCATAAATGAAGGAGCCAAAAACGCCTTGTTTTCTGACAAAATCAGCAGCCTGTTACCTATAGGCATTGTAGTTTGCTCAGGTAGTTTCCAAAAGGGTGACATCATCAGGATAGTAGATGAAAACGGCAAAAAACTTGGGTTGGGAAAGGCCGAATATCCCAATCAACAGCTGGAAACTACCATAGGCCTGAAGAACCAGAAACCTTTTATCCATTACGACTACCTCTACCTTTTTGACCATGGCTGATCTAGAACACATCTTCCAAAAAGTACAGTTGGCTTCCAGAAAACTACTGCTGTTGGAAACAGCTGAGTTGGATGCAGCTCTTGAAAGCCTAGCTGACCTAATTGTATCCAGTATTTCCGAAATACTTGAAGCAAATGCTCTGGATTTGGAAAAATTCGATCCTAAAAACCCTATGTTTGACCGGCTTTTGCTTACTGAAGACCGCATCAAAGGAATAGCAGCTGAAATCAGACAGGTCAGCAAATTACCCTCTCCTCTCAACCTTGTTTTAGAATCCAAAGTGTTGGAAAACGGGCTTTCCCTGACCAAAACTTCAGTCCCAATGGGAGTTATAGGTGTCATTTATGAAGCAAGACCTAATGTCACTTTCGACGTTTTCGCCCTGGCTTTGAAATCCGGCAACGGCCTTTTGCTGAAAGGAGGATCCGATGCGGCTTTTTCTAACCAGAAGATCATGGAAATCATTCACCGTGCTTTGACTGCTACCAAAATCCCTTCAGAAGCATTCCAATTGCTCCCAAGTGACCGAGAAGCTACAAAAGCTCTGTTAGAAGCTGTGGGATATGTTGACATCCTGATTCCAAGAGGAAGTCAAGGATTGATAGATTTTGTAAGGCAAAATGCCAAAGTTCCTGTCATCGAGACTGGTGCTGGAATAGTGCATACCTATGTGGATGAAAGTGCAGATATACAACAGAGCGCAAAGATTATTTTCAATTCTAAAACCCGGAGACCCAGCGTTTGCAATTCCCTGGACTGTCTTATTATACACCAAAAAAGACTTGGAGATTTACCAATTCTGCTAAAACCTCTTTTGGAAAAGCAAGTGAAAGTTTATGCTGATCCAGAAGCCTATGCAGCATTACAAGGTAGATACAATGATGAACTGCTCCATCCTGCTGCTCCTTCACATTTTGGGACAGAATTCCTTTCGCTTCAGCTCGCTGTCAAAACTGTCTCTGGATTGGAAGAAGCATTGGAACACATCTCCAGCTTTAGCTCCAAACACAGTGAAGCCATACTTTCGAACAACGAACAGACAATAGACCTATTTCTTAAAAGCGTAGATGCTGCTGCTGTGTATGCAAATGCCTCTACTGCATTTACCGATGGAAACCAATTCGGACTAGGAGCTGAAATTGGTATCAGTACCCAAAAATTACATGCCAGAGGTCCTATGGCATTAAAAGAGCTGACCAGTTATAAGTGGATAATTAAAGGAAAAGGGCAAGTCAGAGATTGACTTGCCCCTTTTATGCTTCAAAAAGCATATCCAATTCCAACACCTACCCAGAGTGGCCAAAAGCCATTCCCATTAAAAATAGGAGATAAATTAGCCCTCCATATAAATCCTCCGTCCACTGGCATCCTTCTATAGCCAAAGTTCAGTGTCCCCATAACATTGGGAGAACCTTCAATTTCCAATATAAAATCATAAACTTCTCCTGGGGAGGAGTATTGATTACAGGTGTACACTCCTGTGTTGGGATCATAAGTACCAGAAATACAATAAGGTTCTCTGTTATTATTAAAAGCAACAAAAGTAAGTCCTCCACCAGCTTCAAAATAATGTCCATTTTTGCCATAAAGCTTTGAAAGCTGTACAGGAATGGAGAAAAATGATGTACCTCTCGATAGGGAATATCCACCTGCCCCTATACGCATACCCCAACTATCAACTTTGGTTTTATCAAACCTAAAATCATAATTGAAAGAATAAGGAAGCCCAGCGCCACCCAGTTCTACATAAACAGATTGTGTAGCTGGTGATTCTCCTTGGGAAAAGCCCAAAATCGGCAGGAAAACCAGTAAGAAAAAGAGCAGGAGTTTGTTCATGTCATTGAGGGATTGAATAGATTAAGGTTAATATAAATTTTATAAGTCCGAATTTGTACCAAAAATCCAAATTCTCCTTGATTTTCTTGTCGGAAGACCGAAGAATGAAGGATTCCAAATATCAACATTTTTGAATTCTCTGAAGCTATTAAGGAATTCTGGTAAAAGAGGATTTACATATTTTAAATTATAATTATCCGCAATTGTACCACAGGGCATATTCCCTTTGATTATCTGGCTGGAAGACAGAAGTCGGAAGTAATTCAGACTTTAAATTTTCAAGATATCTCTGATGAATTTTAAAGCTTTCTGGCAAGAAAGCGGATATACATATTTTATATAAACAGATTTGAAGTAGAGACGAAATTAACTACATCATTTGTTGTGCGGAAGTAAAAAATTCTAAAGTTATCATTGTTTCTGATATGCAAATTTTACCAACTCCTGTAAAGGCAAGTATTCCAATGTCTTTTCATGAGTAGCTTCCAATATCACCGGAGGAGCAACATCTGCAAAATAAGCTTCCATCCATCTTGAAGCACAAAGACACCACCTGTCACCAGCTTTCAGCCCCGGAAAACCATATTCTGCCAAAGGAGAAATCAAGTCATTGCCTCTGGTACGACTGAAATAGAGAAAAGCATCAGTCATCACTGCGCAGACGGTATGTGTCCCTGCATCATCCTCACCTGTTTCGCAACACCCATCTCGATAATAACCTGTAAGTGGTGCCACACTACAGACTGTAAGAGGTTCTCCAAAAACATTATTTGCCATCTGCACTAAATTTTATGTGATTATACAAAATTCCTCCTTTGAATATCATATCCAAGAGTCCGATAATATAAAATAGTTTGATAACACAACATTAATCTTCTATTTTCAAACTAGAGTGAGGTAATTTTTACCTTTCCTTCCAGAAAATCCACAAACATGAAAAGAAGAGATTTTTTCAGAAACAGCTTTCTGACAACCTTGGGTTTAGGTGCCCTATCCACCGTTCCGGTTCTTGGCCAAACTTCAAAAGCCACCGGAAAAGCAAAAAACATCATATTTCTTGTCAGCGACGGAATGAGTTCTGGCACATTGAACCTTGCTGACATACTTCTGAGACACAAAGAAGGAAAGACCAGCAACTGGATAAATTACTATCAAGACGGGACTCTTAGGCGGTCCTTAATGGACACTGCTTCAGCAAATTCCTTTGTGACAGATTCGGCCGCAGCAGGCTCCGCTTGGGGTGGCGGCATGCGTGTCAATAACGGCTCGCTCAACATTGGCCCTAACGGAGAAAGACCAATTCCGATCCTCCAAAAATTCAAGGCAGCAGGCAAATCAGTGGGCTGTGTAACCACTGTACAGATTACGCATGCCACACCCGCATCTTTTTGTGTGAACAACAACAGCAGGAACGCCATGGAGAGCATCGCAGAAGATTACCTGCAGTTGAGATTTGATGTCATGATGGGAGGTGGTGCTGATTTTTTTGATTCCAGTAAAAGATCTGATAAAAAAAATCTGTTTGAAGCTTTTTCCAAGGCTGGTTTTGAGGTAGTCAGATCAAAAGACCAGTTAACCAAGGCCAACGGCAGTAAACCGATATTAGGCGTTTTCGCTGAAGATGGCTTACCCTATGCCATTGATCGGGTACATGATGCAAAAGCCAATGCTGTTGTACCTAGCCTTGCTGAAATGACCAAAAAAGCTATTGAAATCCTCAATAAAAACGACAAGGGATTTGTAATGCAAGTGGAAGCAGGTAAAGTTGACTGGGCTGCGCATGGCAATGACGCTACTGCCCTGCTGTATGACCAACTGGAATTTGATGCTGCAATTAAGGTTGCTGTGGATTTTGCCAAAGAGGATAAAGAAACACTGATTATTGTCACCACAGATCATGGCAATTCCAATCCGGGGTTATTTTCTACCGGACAGGGAAACAAAAACTTTGAACGGCTACACATGAGCAAAGCTTCAAATGAATGGATACTGCAACAGATCAAGCCAGGCTTTACTGCCAGCCAAGTCTCAGAACTTGTCAATGCATACCAGCAGATCCCTTTATCTACTGAAAACGCACAGATCCTTCTAAAAAGCTACCAATTAGATGCTCAAGGAATGTACAACCCTGGGAATCTACCCTTCCACTCTTTTGCTGCAATGCAATCCCAACACAATTCTATACAATGGGCAGGTTCAAATCATTCCGGGGATTTTGTGGAGTTGGCTCTATTCGGTCCGGGTAGCGAACATCTTCCTGGATTTGTCAAAAATTATGAGCTTCATGAGTTTATGCTCAGAGCCGCGGAAATTAACAATAAAGATTTTTCTTAAACAACAACCGCCCTTCAGTTCAAATTACTGAAGGGCGGTCTGGTTTTATGGCTTTGGATGATGGGAAAGCTTTTGTTTTTCTTTCCAATCGGGGTCATAGCTGAGTTTTCCTATGCCGTACAAGTACAGCACTTTTGAATACCGGAGCATTAGCGGCAATAATAAAATATTCAAGACAAGAACAGTCAAGACATATACTTCCACAGCAGGATTGCCAAAGAAGTTGTTGAGTACAATCATCACATTGACGACTATGGCAACTGAAAAGGCATAACTGATATACATAGCTCCATAGAAAAAATCAGGTTCAGGTGTCAGTACGGCATCACAAACAGGACAGCTATGGTTGATCTGTGATAGCTTTCTATAGCTGAACACCGAATTTGGAAACAAACTTCCATTCCTACATCTGGGGCATTTGGCCTGTAGGATAGCCAATCCGGCACTTTTATGTTCCATGTTTTACTGTAAATTTGAAGGCAAATATAATCCTTTTGGCAGCCGGATACGTAACACTTGTCACCTAAAGAAATATAATCCTTTGGCTGATTATCAAATGAATCCCTAACTTTGCATCATGATTGGAGGCATGAGAAAGCATTTTCTGTCCCGTGCATTGCACTGGCTTTTGCTGTTGAATTTTATCAACTTGACTGCCAATTTTTATCAACCATCGGTGTTGGACAACACCTTGTTGCTTCACAGTGACCCTATAGACAATCTTACCGAGCTGGTTATGGAGTTTATGTTAGGCTGTGATGATGACCTCATTCCTGACACAGATCTGCCTGTAGACAAAAGGAAATTTTTGGATTTTCAGCTAGTTCCAATGATTAGCTGGACAACTGGAGATCGCTTGACTGCTTTGACTAAGACCAAAGGGTCAGACATTTTCAGCAATCTTGTGGACCAAGTCTATTCAGAAATTACACCCCCTCCACCCAAACAGGCCTGATTTCAGCATCACCTTCACATGTATGGAGTAAGTATGACCGAATTCAAGGGAATAATTTGCTCCAAAGAATAACTTCTCCTCAACCAATTGATGAAAATGAAAACCATATACTTAGTATCATGGGCAATCATTATTGCCTTAAGCATACCGAATACCCTGATTGCACAAGAAGCAGAAGTTGACAGCGCCAGGCTGGAAAAAATCATCTTAGACAGTCTTTTTCTCGCAGAAGTAGAAGTCCCTACCGTACACGCCAAACCTAAAATTTTACATGCCGAACCCCTTTATGTAGATCTCATCAGGGATTTGGGCGCTCGAAAAGGTGAAAAAGAATGGAACATCGGTCTGGGGATGACTGACAAGAGAGGTTTTGATAAATATGAGGCTCTGGTGGAATACGAATGGGCTCCTGTGGACAGGCTAGGCTTTGAAGTAGAAGTACCTATGACGCTTTTCTCAGCAAGAGGGGATTTGCCCAATGACTTACAGCGTCCATCAAACAGGATTGAATCCTTAAAACTGGCAACACAATGGTCATTCCTTGTCTCAGAAAAAGCGAAGAGCACACTTGCCCTAGGTTATATCCATGAATTTGAATTTGAGGATCTGAATAGAATTAGTGACGATAACCTTTTTAGGGGAAATGTGTACAACCCTTTTTTAGTAGCCGCCAAGCGCTGGGGGTCCAATTACCATACGTTGATTTATACCGGACCCAAAATTGAAAAATTCTTTGATCAGCGAAGGGAGATTGAATATGAAATCAATACCAACTTCCACTATATGATTTTAGGTACGCGGAATTTTATAGGTTTGGAAATCAACAAAGTGCTGCATCATGGCAAAATGGAAGCTGTGCTGCGTCCCCAAATGCGTGTCGGCTTAGCAGAAAATCTCATGATAGGTATAGTCACCGGTATTCCTGTTAATAGGGAAAATACAGGATTAAGCAGTTTTGTCAGAATCATCTATGAACCTGGCTTCAGAGCCTTACATTAAAAAAAAACAGAGGCTGACGCCGTCGGCCTCTGTTTAAAATTTGTCTTAACCTGATTAAAGAGAATTCTGTATTTTCCAGATTAACTATCCTCTATCCATTCATCTAGCTCATAATCCTTTCCTCTTCCCCATCTCAGTAATTCTTCTATGGTGTAATATTCAGTGGTATCCAGATCTTTAACCTTGAAATTTTCACCTGAAATTCTGGCAATAACCTCCAGTTTCCGCTTCTCCCCCATATTGGTGAAGGTATAAATCCTCCCTACCCTAAGGTTGTCCAGTGCAATTGCCATAATGCTCAAAAACTAACAGAATGTCTGCCAGCAAATCCAGTTCAAATTAAATTTCTGTAGTATTGATAATGACACCAACTGCCTCAAAAGTATACTCCTCCTTATCAGCAACAATTGCTTCGATTTCGGCTTTTGACTTGCCTGCATCCTCAGCAAAATGTCTCAAAGTCTCTATATCTGTGATCTTTTTGCTTGCCACACCTTCCAATATTACAGGATATCCTTGGGAATTTTTCGGAACAAAAAACCCATAATCCTTGAAAGTTACACGCATCGATTGTCCATTTGGTAAGTCAACAGTTAACCAACAGCCTTTTTTGCTGCACACATCTTTGATTTCGCCAATGATTTTCCCCTCAAAAGCTTCATGCTGTTCCAGTTCATGAACCAATTGACTTAAAGAAACTGCACCCTCCTCTGTAATTTCAGCACCAAATTTTCCTGTGGGGATTTCCACTTCAGCATCGGAAGCAGCCAATTCATCTGTTGTAGACTGCTGCTGTGGCTGACATGCAAGCATAACTACAGCCCCTAAAATCAAAAACCAGTTGTATTTCATAAGTTATTTTTTTTTCAAATCTACTTATTGCCTAATTGAATAACAAGCAGGCTTTTATCTCAGCCGATCTGCAAATACTTGCTTAAACTTCTCAAGTTTAGGTCTGATGACTACCTGACAATAAGGCTGCATCCCGTTTTCTTTATAATAATTCTGATGGTAATCTTCTGCTACAAAGAAGTTGTGAAACTGTGTTATCTCAGTGACTATGGGCCTAGTGAACACTTTTGCTTCATCAAGCTTTTCTTTATAACGCATAGCTTCTTCACGCTGCGCTTCAGAATGGTAAAATACAGCAGAACGATATTGTGGCCCAACATCAGCACCTTGTCTATTGAGCGTTGTGGGATCATGCGTAGACCAAAATATCTCAAGTAAATCAGCATAACTGATAATTTTGGGATCATAGAAAAATTGAATTACCTCTGCATGACCTGTACTACCAGATGTTACCTGCCTGTAAGTTGGATTTTCAACATGTCCGCCACTATACCCAGATTTCACTTTTTCTACTCCATTGAGGTCTTGGTAGATGGCTTCGATACACCAAAAGCACCCTGAGCCAAAAGTTGCCACTTCATATCCATCAGGTACTTGCAATTCTGTTTTAGGTAGTGCTAACATTTTTTTTTGTGATTGGGATTGTGTCTGTCCGCATGCCATCGCTGTGACAATCAACATACTGAACAAGATAGGGTAAAATTTCATTGTGCTTAATTTAGAGGCATAACACCATAGCTAAGCAAGAAGTTTACATGAAATTCTAACAGGCCCCTTTGGAGGCTTATCAGGATCTATAGCTTTACCCTGTTGGGTAACTTCTATCAGTCCTTGCCTGTAGAGTTCCATCATTACTGATCGGACATCTTCCATAAAGTATCTCCAGTCCTGTGGGTAGATCCACCTGACTACTTCTGAGGGACAGAATGTACTGCCCTTTCTCATACGCCCCATTTGAAGAATGGCAGTGGCTAAAATATTTTCCGCCATTAGATTCAGTTGTTGGCTATTGACACACCATAATAAATGTGGGAGGAAAATTTTTAAGCATAAGATGTGTCTCAATCTTTTTGTAATAACCTGAAAATTGACTTTTCAACAGGTATGAGTAACAGATCTGAATAAAGTATCCGTCACTTGCGAGGCATTCCTTACTCCTTCTATAAATTGCTTCTCTCGAATCCTTTTTAATCAGCGTAAAAGGTAATGAAGACAAAATCAAACCTGCTTTTCTACCTTTCAGGTATTTGTCCAGATTCTCAGCCGAATCACAGATGATTCGGACATTGGATTGTGGAAAATGTTGTTTAAGATTATCACAAAAATTTTCGCTGATTTCAAAGACCAGAAGCTCTGCATCCTCATCCATTCTAGCTACTATACCTTGGGTAATGCTGCCATCACCGCCCCCTAATTCTACAATAAGCTTGACTCCTTTAAAACTTGCATAAGACAACATTTTGTTAACCAATGCCTTAGAGCTAAAAGTAATAGCTCCTGTTGTAGAAATATTCGTAAAAAGTTCCTTGATAAGGCCTCCTCTGTTTTTCATATGCATCATTTGATTCTGAAAGATAACCAAAATGCAAAATGTATTCCATCCCGACCATCACATGAAAGTAAATGGTCGGAATAAAATATTAGGAAGAGTGATTGTTAAAAAATTATAGAGGGTAAAACATGCGAGCTTATACCACCAAGTAGGCTCATGAGCTCTTGAAAATACTTATTATGAAGACTACTTATTTTTATATAAAGACGTCTTCCTTAATTCTCGATCAACCTTCTTACCCGCAAAGCAAGTTCATTAGGATAAAATGGCTTAGGCATAAAGTCGGAAATCCCAAGACTAAACGCTTCCAAAACAGCACTATCTTCATCTCCAAGAGAACTTAACACAATGATGGGGGTGTCCGGATTTACTTTTTTGGCATGGTTGATAATGTCAATACCATCACGAAAAGGCACTAAAAAATCTGTAATGATCAGATCTGGCTCTTCTTGGGATATGACTTCAATTCCACTCAGTCCGTCATGGGCCATCGTCACATGATATCCAGCCTTTTTCAGTCTAAAAGACACTAAACTCGAGATGAGCCTATCATCTTCAATCACCAGAATGTTTTTCATAAGCTACAATTATTGGGTAATTAATTGAATTGGGGTGAATAAGTATTTAAATATAATAC
>DAIPZN010000039.1:0-36018 GCA_036782195.1 Cyclobacteriaceae bacterium
CCGTAGTAGAGATACCATTTTCCTTTAAAGAATACCAATCCTTCCACAAAAGTGGTCCCATCTTGATATTGGCCGGATTTCTCAAAGTCCAGCTCGGGTTTGATGAATGGCTCGATTGAACGATCCAAAAGTTTCCAAGGATGCTCTGGATCAAAAAGTGCCTGGCCGCCAGTGTATATGCGGTTGGCTAATTCACTCACACCTAGGTTCTTTTGATTTCCGGCATTGTATAGAACTACGATTCCATCAGCTGTCAGCACAGGTGGAGGCCCTGCTTCTACCAACCAAGAGTCAAAATATCCCAATCTTGGACTCAAAACAGGCACTAAATTCCCATCTAAATCTTCTACAGGTGTCCAATTGATCAGGTCTTCTGAACTTGCCAGCCAGATGTGTGGCACTCCAAAATACATCCAATATTTGCCATGCAACTTGGCAGCAACCAGCTTTCCATCTTTAAGTTCAGTGAGAATAGCCCCTGATTTGGTTTCTTGGTTGTGGTACTTTCCGTTTTTATACTGTTCAAATATCGGCCCGTGTTTGTCCCACCGCTTCAGGTCCCTTGAGGTGGCCACTGCTAGTCGGGGGTATTCCCTGTTCCATTGGGTGTAGGTAAGGACATATAGGCCCTCAGCTGTTTGGATTATCCTTGGATCTTCTGTTCCTCCAGGCCATTCATATTGCTTTTGATCATCTGCATCTGGATAAAAAACAGGCTCCTTTAAGCGCTTGTATGTAACTCCATCAGTAGAAATTGCCAAACCCAGTCTGGAAGTGTGACCCCCAATTTCTTTTTCGCCAAGTTTCTCCTCAGCACGATAGTAAACCAAAATAGTATCTCCTTTTACAATTGCCGCAGGATTGAAAGTAGCCATAGATTCCCAGCGTACAGATTTTCCTGTCATAGGATCTCTAAAAGAAGTTTCAGCTGTTGGTTCAATAATAGGTCGTGCAGCTGAAGGTCGCTCAAATGGTCCGAACATCCAACTGTCTTGGCCCTTGAGCAGAAAGGAGAAAAAAGTAAACAGGCATGCACAAAAGAAAAATTTCATATCAGTTTCTTTGGGTTTGAAGTACAAGATAAGAAAGGGTGTGAAAAAATAAGTTACATCCCAAAAGAAAAAACACCTAACCAAAAGCTAGGTGTTATCTCTTTATCTTGGAGAATTTGGGGTTCCATCCGAGGAGTTTTCATGCTTGATCCCTCCTGAGTCCAGATTAGTTTTCCATTTTCCGTAGAATTCTTCCTCGTCGTAATGCCGATGTTCATAGAATGTAGGATCATGATGATCTTTTTCTGTGACATAATCTGTTGAAACATCTTCATTAAAAATATTCCTAACGGCCGTTTCCATTGAAGTATTCACTTGACCTCTCTCATATTCAGGAAGTCTCTCCAGCTGTGCTGCACTGACTTCTCTTAGCAGGACTCTGTTTTCGTTAACTTTTAGATTCGCCAGTCCGATTGGGACGATTACTTTATTGGGGTTTAACCCAAACTCATTTTTAGCAAGGTCAAGAACCAGATATCTTACTTTCTGGCTTGGCGGATGAAATAGCAATTCGATTACCTCACCAAAACCCCTACCAGTTGCATCTTGCACATCCCAGCCCTTAATATCGGGTTGTCCCTCTTGGATTTCATAGCCGCTCCCAGCCAACTCTTGGAGTTTGCTGCTGCTGTTCTTCTGTTCATCTCTTTCCATCATGCTTTCGCTTTTTATGAGGCTTAGCCCAAATATGGCCATTCACCTATGTTGGAGAAAAATACCTGTGAGGTGGTTCCTGGCCTGTCTGAAGGCACATTTTGTCCTGGACCATCATCTCTAAGACGGTCTTCGCTTTGTCCGCTGAACAATAGGATAATACCAATGATAACTACTCCTATGACCAGCCACAGCCACCAGGAGTTTCTGTTTTTCCGCTGTACGTTTAGTTCTGCCATGATTTTTTGGTTCTTATTCTGGATTAGTAATCAGTTCTACGACCTGCATTTGAATCATGATTGTCATCAAGGTCTTCGGTATCTACTTGTGTGCTTTTGACCGAATCCCTGATGATCTCTTCATGTTCTTCTGAAGTTTTTTCTATACTGATCTCTTCTACCACCCGGGTTTCTTTACTTACTACAGGCACCTCTTTGTGTGCAGTGACTTCAATAGTGCCTTCTTGAAAATTCTCAAGTTCCTCTTGGGTGGCTGGTCTGTTGACAGGATTTCTATTGATATGAATGGTTTCAGATTTCAGTCTGAGGGTTTTTTCAATAGGGCGCTCGATAATCCTGCTACGGATTCTGACGCTGCCATTGTCCACCGTTTCTTTTCCTACATGTACATCTTCTTCTATCACCGATAGTTTTTCAGAAGTATGATCTCCTTTTTCACTGTAGTGGCTGTGATTTTCTGTTTGTTCATTTACTTCAAGTGCTCCATAATTGTCAAGTAGTTGACTTACGAGATATGCATCTTCTGAAGTTTTAGCCATCACAGTTACTATTGCCCCGTCTCTACCCGCTGCGGTATAATTTTCCGCTTCTTGGGTCCCGTCTCCGAAAATTCCGCGGAAGAAATTTTCTATGCTATCAGATGTATTGGCTTCTTGGTAGTTGCTGTCCAAATGACCTGTGGCCAAATCAACATCTTCTTCATTAAAACCATTTGACAAAAGATACATGACGGCTTCTTTTGCCTGCGTTGGACTTTGAAATATTCCGATTATAGTATGTGACATTATTCTGTAGTTATTGTTGGTTTATATGATGCTAAAGTCGATCTCCAGCTTTTTTTTGAATTTTCACTTTTTCTTCTCTTAAATTCTCGTGGACTTCTGCTTTTCTATGTTGCAGGGATTTGGTGATATGGATTTCTTCTACCAGCACCATTTTTTTCTCAATCACAAGCACTTCTTTCACTACACTATATATGGCTGTATCTCCCTCGTATCTTACAACAGGAGGTGCTTCTGAGATATATTGGTTTACGGGGACAGTATTGACATGAATGGCCTCTTCTGCCAAGTCAATAGATTTGCGCACTTCTTCTGTTTCAACCGTTTTTGTCAGAAGGACCCGCTCGATAGGCTGCAATACTTTTTCAATCTTTAATTGTTCTTCCAAGACTGGAATGGTCATTTTCTTTTGATCTTCTTGGGATCCAGATGTTTGATGAAAATCTTTTGACATTGTTTAGAAGCGTAGTTGAGTTATTGTCTTTCAATTACCGTTCCTGTATGAGATAGATGTGGGAAGCTTGTAGCAATGGAAAACTTTTAATCCGATGTTTTTTTAAAAATGAGGAAACGTAGGAAGCAAGGATAAAAATGTCACGAAGAAAAGGTACCAAAAGGCAGCCCAATTTGGGAACTTACTGTTACAGATCTTACACTGTTAATCACTTACGGCTTGACCTGGAGTTAAATAGTTTAACTTTGTCATTCAGGAAAAACACCTCATGATGAAGATTCTGATAATCGAAGATGACTTGCGGGTAGCTGAATTGCTCAAAAGAGGACTTGAGGCAGAGGGATATATGGTTTTTGTAGCCTATGATGGTGTGGCAGGGCTTCAACTTGGCAGAGAAATATTGGTTGATTTAGTAATTACAGATGTGATGATGCCAAAAATGGATGGTTTGGAAGTCTGTAACGCGCTCAAACAGGAAAAGCCAGGTTTGCCTGTTCTTATTCTCACAGCCTTAGGTAAGACAGATGAAAAATTGGAAGGGTTTGATGCAGGAGCAGATGACTATTTGGTGAAGCCATTTGAACTCAGGGAGCTTCTGGCCAGAGTAAAAGCTATTTTAAAAAGATCCACTCTAGCAACTCCCTATAAAGGTACGCTTGCATATGCTGATCTTTTGATGAATTTGAACACCAAGGAGGTGACACGAAGTGGGCAAGCTATCCAACTTACGCCCAAAGAATTCAACTTGCTTAGTTACATGTTACAGAATAGGGAGCGGGTGCTGTCTAGAGCTGAAATAGCGGAGAAAGTATGGGATACTCATTTTGATACCGGGACGAATTTTATTGATGTTTACATCAATTATCTCCGCAAAAAAATTGATAGGAATTTCAATACTAAACTCATTCATACCAAATCAGGAATGGGTTTTATGCTTAAGCAAGAGGTATGAAAATCAGGGCCAAACTCACTTTTTTATATGCTGTTTTGACAGTTGCCATCTTACTTTTTTTTGCTGCTATTGTGTACTATTCTGCTTCGAAAAGTAGGGAGAGTGAGTTTTTTACACTTTTGGAAAGAGAGGCTGTGACTAAAGGGAATTTATATCTCAATGCCCAGGTAGATACTAAGACCCTACAAGATATTTACAAGAACAACAGAGAATTACTGAATGAAGTTGAAGTAGCCATTTACAATGCTGAATATGAATTGATGTATCATGATGCTGTGGAGCTGGACTTTGTCAAAGAGACTCCCCTGATGTTAAACAGTATTCTTGAAGCCGGTCAGCTCCGCTTTTACCAGGAAGATTGGCAGGTTGTAGGCTTAAGATATGACCACAATGGGGGAACTTTTCTAATTACTGCTGCAGCCTACGATTTGTATGGGTACAACAAATTAGACAGCCTTTTCAAAACAATTCTGATTGTAGCAGGCTGTTCACTCTTGCTGATATTTTTTGCAGGCAAGTACTTTTCAGAACAGGCTTTCAAACCTGTCAGGGATATGACTGCCAAAATGAAACTTATTTCCGCTACCAATTTAGGATTGAGGATCAATCATCCCCAAAAAAAAGATGAGCTTTCATCTCTGTCAGAGACCTTTGACGGAATGCTGGATAGACTTGAAAAATCCTTTGAGTCGCAAAAACAGTTTGTTTCCTTTATTTCACATGAAATAAGAACTCCTCTTTCAGCCATTATCGCAGAGCTGGAACTGGCCAAAGAAAAGAAAGTGGAGTCCCCTTCACACCTGGAAATGATAGAAAGGACGCTCCTGGACGCCAAAAGACTGGTCAGGCTGAGCAACAGCCTGCTGGACCTTGCCAAAGCAAGCCTTGATCCAGCTGAAATCAACTTCAAACCCATCCGGGTAGATGAGGTACTCATGGAAGTGATACAGCAGCTGGGGCATTATGAGCCTACATACCACATTCACCTGGAGTATGAGAGTGAGCCTGAAGAAGACAGGGAGCTGACGGTACTGGGCAATAGCTACCTGCTCTCTGTGGCATTTTTGAACCTGATTGAAAACGGCTGCAAATTTTCCCCTTACCATACCGCATCAGTGGGTCTGCGTGTGGACAAAGGGTTGCTTTTTGTGGCTTTTCGTGACAAAGGAATAGGGATTCCGGCGGAAGATATGAAGCGGCTTTTTGAGCCGTTTTTCAGGGGAACCAACAGCCGCCATGTATTTGGAAACGGAATAGGTCTCTCTCTTACCAAAAAAATCGTTGAACTTCACCAAGGCCAAATTTCTGTCGAAAGCCAACGGGATAAAGGCACAACCTTTGTTTTGGGTATCCCGCACTTATAGGATTCTAATGGAATTCTAATTTTATTCTAAAAGTTTTCTAACCCCTACTCCCGACAGGTAAGGGTACTTTTGTGCCATAAATAAAGAATGATGAAAAAGTCGCTTTTTTTTGGGTTCCTATTGTTAGGACAAATGGCTTTGGCCCAGACCGGATCCGTCACAGACACGGTTAATGTGCTCCCCTTCTTCATTGATCCGACGAAGCGGATGCCTGATTTTGAACTCGAAGAAAAAAAGGAAGGTACATTTGTTACGGGGCTACCCCGTTTTGAATTCGATCCCATTAGGGGCTTTGGGGCAGGAGGCAATGTCAACCTTTTTGTGAACAAGAACAGGAATGATCCTTTTTTTGCCTATACGCCCTACCGGTATAATGTGTATGCGGAATTCTTCATTTTTGAAAACGGCCGTATCCGCTATTCCCTGAATTTTGACGCACCTTATATTTTCAATTCCCAGTGGAGGTTGAGGATCGATGCGGTGCACTGGGAGGATCCTCATGCCCAGTATTGGGGAATAGGCCGATCTTCCCTGAACCCGCTGACCTTTCTTGACAAGCGAACAGGTGTCACCAGGCCTTTCGGCAGGGTGAGGGATTACGAGGAGAATCTGGCACTGGCAGAGCAGGGTGCAGATGGAAGGCTGTATACGGACTTCCACTACAACCACTTTTACCAGCGGGAGCGGCTTTACAATGTCTTGGGCGAACGGGTGATGCTGGGGGGCAAGCTGAGGCTGATGTTCGGTTATGAGGCCCTGTTTACCTCATTCAGTTCCTATGGAGGCAGTGTTGCTGAAGAGGCCTATGCCCTGGACGGCACAGCAGTGGATGCCATCAACAATCCCACCCTTGTGGAGAGGCAAAAGGAAGACGGCACCTGGACAAGGTTCAATCTGGGGGGATTTACGGAGGATTACCAGTTTACCAGTATGCTGGCCGGGGCGCTGATCTATGACACAAGGGATTATGAACCCGACCCTTCCAACGGTGTGTTCCTTCAGTATTCACATGAGCATTCCGGCACGTGGCTGGGTTCTGACTTCTCCTTCAATAAATTCATGGTTCAGGGCCAGTTCATCCGCACCCTTAAAAGATGGAGAAATGACAAAAACAGGCTCACTTTTGCGGGAATGGCATCACTTGGACACATCTTCGGTTCCAATATCAACTTTATAGAAATGTGGGATCTTTCCAGTCAAGCAGAGGCTGGTGGCATCCTGGTATTGGGTGGAGGGCGGTCACTAAGGGGATTCAGGGAAGCCCGATTCCTTGCACCTACGGTGGCTTTAGTCAATCTGGAACTGAGGTCTAGGCTATATGACTTCAACTTTGCCAGACAACACTTTAGTTTAGGTCTAACGCCCTTCTATGATATGGGTAGTGTATGGGATAGCCTCAGAGATGTAAATCTGCAGCAATGGCGTGGCGCACCTGGTATCGGAGGTCGGATCAATTGGAACCAATCCACCGTCATCAGACTGGATTATGCTAGCAGTAGGGAAGGGTCTCAGTTCTTCTTTGGATTTGGACATATTTTCTAAATACATTTGCCAGCTCATCAAACAATACTCTCCCAAGAATTAGAGGCAACTGGGGCTGACAAGCTTAGGTTTCCTAATTTTGCCAAGAAATATCCATCCGACCACTATCTTCGGATCAATGTGATCAACTCTGCCACGCAGACAGGTTTTTCTCTGCCTTCTGCAAACATGGTAGCACGGACAAAAAGCCTGCCTTGTTGGGAAGCATCAAATTCTGTCTTAAGGATCGTAGCCTGTAGTCTTACCTTGTCACCTGCGTGGACAGGAGCAGGGAATCTGACCTGATTTGCACCGTAGTTGAGCGCCATTTCAACACCTTTTAGCGGAAGAAGCTGGTAGAGTAACTTGGGCATCAGGGATAAGGTTAGGAATCCATGCGCCAAGGTTTTGCCTTCTGGAAGAAGTTTAGCTGCTTTTTCAGGATCTACATGTATCCATTGGTAATCATCTGTTGCCTCAGCGAATTTTTGGATCTGTGCTTGGGTGACGGTGGTCCAATCACTGAAGCCTAATTCTTTGCCTGCCTTAAAATCAGGCAGGAAATAGGTTGTTCCTATGGATTTTGAATCCTCCGCTAATTCACTGATTCGGATCATGGCTTTCCCTACCACCTTTCTATCCAGCATGTCCCTGAGCGCTTTAGGGGCTTCTGCCAATGGGTAGGTACGGTAAATGTGTTGTTGGATTTGCCCAGAAAGAAGCAGCTGTACCAGTTCAGAGATGTTTTGATGGTTTTTCTTTGGTTCCTCTGTTGAAAATCTACCCCAAAAAACCCCCATTACCGAACAACCTTTAAGTAAGGCCAAGTTAAAAGGGAGTTTGGGAATATCTCCAGATGCAAAGCCTACAACTAGGTAGCGTCCTTTCCAGGCCATGCCTCTTAGGGCAGGCTCAGCAAATTTTCCACCCACCACATCCAAGACTACATCTACACCTTTGCCTTCGGTTAGTGTTTTGATTTTATCCTTCAGGTCTTCTTCCTCATAATTGATCAGGACATCAGCACCTTTTTGCCCACAGATATCCAGTTTGTCAGAAGCCGATGCTGCCGCAATGACTTTAGCCCCCATCAGCTTGCCCAATTCTACTGCCGCCAATCCCACTCCGCCAGATGCACCGAGTACGAGGAGTGTCTCACCAGCCTGTAGATTGGCCCGGTCCTTTAGTCCGTGGTAGGCAGTGCCAAAGGTGTAAAGCGTAGAGGCAGCAGCTGTAAAGCCCAGTTCATCCGGAATCGGAAAAACCCGTTCAGCCTTTACTTTGACTTTTTCTGCAAAGCCTCCCCAACCGCAAAGTGCCAATACCCGCTGCCCAACAGCTAGATGGGACACATCTTCACCGACTGCTGAAATATAGCCTGCAACTTCTCCACCTGGAGAAAAGGGAAGTTCTGGCTTGAATTGATATTTGTCCTGAATGATTAGGACATCAGGAAAATTGACCGCGCAGGCATGTGCGGCTATGACAACCTCTCCGGTACCAGGATGCGGATCAGGTATTTCCGCAAATTGCAATTCCTCCGGTAGGCCATGATGGGTACAAAGTATGGCTTTCATGCTAAAAGTTTTGGGTAAAATAGGCAATTCCTTATTTAAAACGTAATTTTGGATGCCTTCGATAAATCATTTAAAGCTTAGTGCTTAATCCTATTCGATAGCCGAAGTTATGCAAACTGGAAACATTTGAATTGAATTTTAGGTCTTAAAAAGATCAAATCACGCTACCACTTTAATTATGTCAGTAAAAAAATACATTCAGGAGAATCAGGAAAAATTTCTAAACGAGTTATTGGATTTGTTGCGCATCCCATCTGTCAGTGCAGACCCAGCATTTGGGAAAGATGTCTTTGCAGCAGCAGAATTTGTCAAAAACAGCTTACTTGAAGCAGGAGCAGATCAAGTGGAGGTATGTGAGACAGCAGGTTATCCAATTGTATACGGTGAAAAAATCATTGATCCCAATCTTCCGACTGTATTGGTTTATGGACATTATGATGTACAGCCTGCAGATCCTTACGAGCTTTGGGACAGCCCACCTTTTGAACCTGTGATCAAAAAAACAGACCGACATCCGGAGGGGGCAATTTTTGCCCGCGGATCGGCAGATGATAAAGGACAGTTCTACATGCATGTAAAGGCTTTTGAAGCCATGATGGCACAAGATGCACTAACTTGCAACATCAAGTTTATGATTGAAGGTGAAGAAGAGGTAGGTTCAGAAAATCTGGATGTCTTTGTCAAAGCCAATAAAGAAAAGCTCAAAGCGGATGTGGTTTTGGTCTCAGATACCCATATGATATCCCTCGAGCATCCCTCCGTGACAGTCGGTCTCCGGGGTTTGGCTTATATGCAGGTGGAAGTGACTGGTGCCAACCGGGACCTACACTCAGGAACATTCGGTGGGGCAGTTGCCAATCCAATCAATGTACTTTGCAAAATGATTGCTTCATTGCAGGACGAAGATAACCGCATCACCATACCAGGTTTTTATGACAAGGTTGAAGAATATTCAGCTGCTTACAGAGAAGAACTGAATAAGGCACCGTTTGATTTGGATGAATACAAACAAAAACTTGACATTGCAGATGTCCATGGCGAAAAAGGATATACCACCATTGAGCGTGTGGGCATCAGACCTACTTTGGATGTGAACGGCATCTGGGGCGGGTATACTGGGGAGGGGGCCAAGACAGTGCTTCCATCCAAAGCATATGCAAAAATATCCATGCGTCTTGTCCCTGATCAAGATCATAAAGAAATTGCTCAGCTTTTTGAAGCACACTTTAAAGCCATAGCCCCTTCATCCGTAAAAGTAAAAGTCACGCCGCATCATGGCGGTCAGGCGGCTGTGGTTCCGACCGACTCTCCTGGTTATAGAGCTGCCGAAAGCGCAATTAGAGAAGCCTTTGGCAAAATTACTATCCCTACACGTGAGGGAGGTTCTATTCCCATCTGCTCCCTTTTCCAAAAAGAGCTTGGTCTTGATCCAATCTTATTGGGCTTTGGTTTGGATACAGATGCGCTGCATTCACCTAATGAACACTATGGGGTCAAAAACTACTATATGGGGATAGAGACCATTGCCTTGTTTTTCAAGTATTTCAAAGAAGAAATGAGCAAATAAATCATTTTGCCGGTGGTACCAGTGCTGGACCGCCGGCATAATGTGTCTTATGACACAGAACTAATTTGAATAAAAATTACTTTCTAAGGAAGTTTAGCTCCATCACACCGAAATGTCAAAATACCTTTCTACCTCCCTGCTTCTGATATTCCTGCTCATATTACAATTTCAGGCACATGCGCAATTGGTATCGCCTCCTAAATGGAATATCAGCCTTAAAAGCACATCGCTACAGGTAGGGGAGGAAGCAGAGATCATCCTAAAAGCCAGCATTCCGATGAATTGGTACATCTATTCAAATGACTTTGATGAAGATGCCGGACCGGTATTGACTACGCTGGATCTTGAAGGTTCTGTAGGGGTCAAGGTGGAAAAAGGGCTTCAGCCGATCAAGCCCAAAAAGAAATTTGACGAGGTTTGGGAGGCTGACATCACCTACTTTAGTGGTACCGGTGAATTCAGACAGCTGCTGCGGGTCACCGCTCCGGATGTGCTCATCAAAGGTACTGTTGAGTATCAGATGTGTTCGGATGTGACAGGTCAGTGCATCCTGTATGAAGAGGAATTTGAACTGAAAGCTACTGCTACAGGCTCAGCCAATGCAGATTCTCAGGAGCCGCAGGCAACTGATGCAGTCAGCGGGGAAGATGATACCGAAGGTCTTTTCAATCAAGTTGATGAAGGCGTTGATGCTGAACAGGCACCGGCTGCGGACAGAAATTACATTGACTTGGAAGCTGAAGGGGAGCAGCAGGGTCTATGGGGATTTGTCATTGTCGCATTTCTTGCGGGATTGGCAGCTTTGCTTACGCCATGTGTATTCCCGATGATCCCAATGACTGTGACCTTCTTTACCGGAAGGTCCAAATCAAGAATCCAGGGAATCAGGAATGCGGCGATTTATGGCCTTTCCATCATAGCGATCTATACCATTGCCGGGACAGCAGTCGCGGCGATACAGGGACCCGAATTTGCCAATTGGCTTTCCACACACTGGATTCCAAATGTCTTTTTCTTTCTGGTCTTTATCTTTTTTGCCTTTGCCTTTTTGGGGATGTTTGAAATCACCTTGCCCAGCAGCCTGGTCAATAAGATCGATGCCAAAGCTGACAAGGGTGGCATGGCGGGCATATTCTTCATGGCCTTTACTTTGGTATTGGTCTCCTTTTCCTGCACCGGTCCTATAGTAGGTTCAATCCTCATCAAGGCTGCAGGAGGGGATTTCATTACGCCTATAGCAGGGATGTTTGCCTTTTCCCTGGCCTTTGCCATACCTTTTACGCTCTTCGCCATATTTCCCGAGTGGCTCAACTCCCTGCCCAAATCCGGTGGTTGGCTGAACTCGGTCAAAGTGGTGCTGGGTTTTCTGGAACTTGCCTTGGCCTTCAAATTCCTGTCAGTTGCCGATCAGGTGTACCATTGGGGGATTCTGGACAGGGATATCTACATCGCCATCTGGGTGGTGATATTTGCTTTACTTGGGTTTTATCTCTTGGGAAAAATCAGGACAAGACACGATTCGCCTGTGGACTACCTCAGTGTGCCCCGGTTGATGTTGGCAATCGGTACTTTTGTTTTTGTCGTCTACTTGATTCCAGGCCTGTGGGGAGCGCCGCTCAAGGCACTCAGTGGATACCTCCCTCCGATGGCTTCACATGATTTCAACCTGCTGGAAAACCGGGTGTCGGGTTCAGCGGCTTCCGAAAACCGGTTGGAGGATGTTCCCAAGTATGCGGATTTCCTTCATTTTCCCCATGGGATCCAGGGATATTTTGATTACAAGCAGGCCTTGGCTGCTGCCAAAAAGCAGGGGAAGCCGTTGTTTATAGATTTTACAGGACATGGCTGTGTCAACTGCCGGGAAATGGAAGCCAGGGTGTGGTCAGACCCACAGGTGCTGAAAAGGCTGAATGAAGATTTTGTGATGGTCGCGCTGTATATAGATGAGCGCTATCAGCTGCCTGAAGCGGAGTGGTATGTATCGACGTATGACAACAAAGAGAAAAAAACCATCGGCAAGCAGAATGCCGACTTTCAGATCACAAGGTTCAACAACAATGCCCAGCCGTACTATGTAATCCTGGACCATAATGAGGAGCTGCTCGTTAGGCCCAAGGGCTATGATACCAGTATTGCTGGTTTTGTCAGCTTTTTGGATGAGGCAAAGGCGGAGTTTGGGAAGAGGTGAGTAATAAAGATTTGATGTTAATCAAATAAAACCTCCGGATAATAGTTCACCCGGCTGTTTCCATTTAAGGCTCTTTCTTGTAGCGCTCCGTCAAATATAATCTTGAAGCTGGGATCATCATCGGTGTAGTTGACATTGATGATTTTTCTGCCCATGCCAGCAGCACCCTGCTTGAGGTGTAGGATATAGACTGTTTTACCTAGCTTTTCATACCGTTCCTTCACCCTGTGGATGGCATCTATTCCGGAGTGGTCAATGAAACGGCTTAAAGGATGGATGACCGTCTTTCAAACAAGTCAACTTTCCAAGAAAAAAAGAACGTTGAAAAGATTATCTGAAGTTTTTTGAAGACCAACCTTATTCCATTCATTTTGTATTTTTCCAATGAAAACCTTTTAAATTTAACCCAAACCGTTTTTCCATGGCATTTCCTTCAAAATCCAGACTCGCCCACATAGTTTTCGAACATGATGACCGCTCTTCAAAGGCATTTGACATTGTGCTGTTGATTCTGATCCTGCTGAGTGTGGCGGCTGTAATAATGGACTCAGTGCTTGAACTGAGACTTGCATATGGGGATTACCTGCATGTGGCAGAATGGGTATTTACAATTTTATTTACCATTGAATATGGCCTGAGAGTTTGGTTGAGCAAAAGAAAGAAAGGCTATATCTTCAGCTTTTATGGAATTGTTGATCTCTTGGCAATAGTCCCCACCTACTTGAGCTTTTTCCTGCTCAATACGCAGTTTTTGGTTGTCATCAGGTCCTTGAGGTTGCTGAGGGTGATCAGGATATTGAAATTGGGCAGATTCCTCAAAGATGCGGATTTCTTAAAAGATGCACTGATAGCCAGCAGGGCCAAGATCCAGATTTTTCTGGGTTCCATGCTCACCATTGTGCTTATCGCAGGCACAATCATGTACCTGGTAGAAGGACCTGAAAATGGCTTTACGAGTATTCCTATGTCCATGTACTGGGCCATTGTCACTCTGACTACGGTAGGCTTCGGAGACATTACACCGATGACTTCTTTGGGCAAATTGGTTGCCTCTATGATTATGCTGATTGGTTACGGAATCATTGCCGTGCCAACGGGTATAGTGACTTCTGAGCTCACCAATGCCAGGATGAAAAGGAAAATCACCCAAAATCCACTTTGCACCAATTGTGGAGAAGTAGATCATGATCAAGACGCCAGTTTTTGTAAAAAATGTGGTGGCAAGCTTACCAAGTAATGATCAAGTATCAAGTTCAAAGATAGCTTTTAGATCCTTGATATGGCCAAACAGCAGTAAAATGTCCCCATCATTGATTTTGGTATCTGGCGTGACCACTCCTGCTACTTTTTTGGTTTTGGTTTTGATGCCAAAGATATTTGGCTTCTCTTCCATCTTGATCACTGTAAGGATGTTGATGTTGTAGGTTTTTCTGATCTGGGTTTCGGCTATGGTCATGCCTACAAACTTAGCGGGTACCTTTACTTCAATGATGTTGTAGTCATCGGACACATCAAATGAATCCAATACCCCTTTCATCTGCAGCATTTTTGAGAGCCTTTCTGCCGAATCTTCTTCCGGATGGATGATTTCATCAACACCAATAGCCTTGATGACTGTCTCATGTACAGGATTAATGGAGCGGCTGATAAGTCGTTTGACCTGCATCTGCTTGAAGAGTGCAGTGACCATAATCGAGGCGCCAAAATCCTCACCAATAGCCACGATGACTACATCACTATCTTTAACAGGAAGTTTTTTGATTGCCTGTTCATCTGTAGCGTCCATGGTAATGGCATGTGTAATGCTGTTTTTTACCATATCCACTTTGGATTCTCTGGAGTCTACTCCGATCACCTCATGCCCAAGGTCTGTCAGCCTTACGGCCAGATAACCTCCGAAATTTCCTAAACCGACGATTATGTATTTCATCCTATTCGAATTTATGTGATAAATACCCCCTCTTCAGGATACCTGTAGTTGAGGTTTCGTGCCTTTTTCAGAAAAGCAACCAAAACGGTCAATGTACCGACCCTTCCCAAAAACATGATGATAGATACGACGATCTTGCTTCCTGTAGAAAGATCACCTGTAATACCAAGGCTTAGTCCGACAGTTGAAAATGCAGAAAATATTTCAAATGCCACTTCAAGAATAGACATCTCAGGGTTGAAGAAAAGAACAAAGAATACACCCAAACCTATCACCAGAAAAGAAAGTAGGATCACCGCAAATGCCTTCCTTAGTGTCTCATTACTGATTTGCCGACTGAAAACTTCCACCCTGTCTTTTCCTTTGGCAATGCTGATTGTATTGAGAACAGCCACCGCAAACGTGCTGGTCTTCAATCCTCCACCGGTTGATCCCGGAGAAGCGCCGATCCACATCAATATCAGGTATATCAAGATGGTAGGCAAGGCCAATTGGCCCATGTCCACAGTATTAAAACCTGCAGTACGTGGAGTCACTGCTCCAAAAAATGCAGTCACAATCTTTCCATATATACTTTTGCCTGCCAATGTATGCTCATATTCGAAAATATAATAGGTGACAAATCCAATCGCCAGCAGAATAGCTGTGGTGTAGACGATCAGCCGGATGTTGATATTGACCACCCGAGGCGCGTGACGGTATTCTTCCACACCTGTGATCATTTTTTGTGTACCTACCAGTACATGCTTGAGATACTTGTAGTATCCCAACACAACAGGAAAACCTATGCCTCCGATAATAATAGCAAATGCCAAAATCAGATGGACATTATACGCAGAATGAAAGCCAGGTTCATTCAGCCCATTGGACAATGTCGAAAACCCGGCATTACAAAAAGCCGATATGGCGTGGAATACCGCGAAAAAAACACCGTCACCGGCATTTGAAAATAAGGATTTATCGATGGCTGAATAAATCAATATAGCAGCTAAACCTTCCACTAGTAGCGTAAAGAAAATGATCTTGAACAATGTAGAATTGATGGTGCTGATATTGTCTTCATTGATATAGTCCCTCAGAAAAAGCTGGTTTTGCAGGGAATAGCTGCCTTTGAAAAAGAAACCGAAGAAACTTGTAAAGGTCATCATTCCTAAACCTCCAATCTGGAATAGAACCATAATGATGAATTGGCCTAAGAAGGTGAAATCAGACGAAGTGTCCAAGACAATTAATCCTGTCACACAGACTGCAGATGTGGAAGTGAAGAGGGCGTCAATAAATGATATCCCCTCTTTTGTAGCATTGGGCAGAGAAAGCAAACCTGTCCCTATTATGATCACCAGCAAAAAGCTAAAAATAAATACCAAAGCAGGATGGATTTTAAAGGTATTGACTACCAGACTTATCCTGCTGAGTTCGATCAAAAATAGGATGAATATAAGTAGATTCACCAAAAAGGACTTGATTTGTAGGTTAGCTACACGGATGGAGTCGCCTAAAAATATCCAGCCAAAATTTGCAGCAGCTGCAAGAAGAAGAGATAGGATAATAAAGACTTCAACAAATTGTCTCGCCCTACTGTATTTTTCAGATTTCGAAAAAAGCCTGATGCTATAGCCTATCGCCAACAGGACCAAAAGGAAATTGTAAATAATGCTGATGCCACCGGAATGAACATCATCCGTAAAACCTACATCATAGATCAATAGACAGATAGCTGTCAGACTTAGGATCTGAAGGATCCTGTCATTCCAGCCAAAACCTTTGGCACCAATTGTAATTGGGCTTTTGGGAAAAAATGATTTTGACATATATGGTTTATTCTCAGCCTTGAAGTATAGTCCTCAATAATGCTTTAGTAGCTGGTGAAAATCCGCCCAAATAAAAACCCGGTAGGACATCTACCGGGTAAATATATCAGTTAAGGTCTTCCCCCTCAATAAACTGTTTTTGGATTTCATCTACTTCTTCCTTTTTTTCAGTTGGTTCTTCTTTGAAAAACCTGCTCTGAAAGATCAAAATGATAGCTACTCCAATAAAAATAGAAGCATCTGCGATATTGAATATCGGCCATAGTGCAGTGTAACTGCCTCCCCATAGCGGTACCCAAGCAGGAATATACCCTTCCCAGATATCGAAATAGAACATGTCAATTACTTGACCGTGCAGCCAAGGTGTAGGGGCATTGTATGGTGCATTGTTGAGAAGTACGCCATAAAATACCGAATCGATCAAGTTGCCTATCGCTCCTCCTAAAATCATGGAAATACAGATCAGATAACCTTTGTGCATCCTTTTTTTGATGATGTAATAGAGGTAGTACCCAATACCTACCATAGCGACAAGCCTAAATGTAGTCAACAGCAATTTGCCATATTCAGAACCCAGCTGCATGCCAAAGGCCATTCCTGGATTGGTGGTATAATGGAGTTTGAACCATTCTCCTATGACTTTGATCTGCCCTGGTGTACCAAAATCCATTTGATAATGGACCACAAGTTTGACCACTTGGTCGATGATGATCACCATCAAGGCGATGCCAAAATATTTGAAATACTTCATTGATATCTATTCAAAGTCACAGAGATAAGCATAAATTGTCAAAACGCGATTAATTACACCGGGTTTTATTCTACTCAGGATTTGGTGATCTTAACAGTCAGTTCAAAATCATCCATGTCCAATACCGTTCCCGAAGCAACTTGATCTTTCAGCTCCAAATTTAGGGCCTGTGTCTCATTTTGGATGTAAGCAGCAAAATTTGCCAACGCTGCATCTACCTGCTCACTGTGTCTGGTTACTTCGATATTGATTTTATCCTGCACCTCAAGGCCCATATCTTTCCGGAGGTTTTGAATTCTATTGACCAAGTCTCTGGCGATACCTTCCTGCTTCAGTTCTTCTGTCACAGTCACATCTAATGCCACTGTCAGATCTTGGTCAGTGGCTACAGACCAGCCTGGGATATCCTGAGAGCTGATCAGTACTTCTTCTAGCAGAAGTTCCACAGCTTCTCCTTCCACTTCAAGTGTAATGCTGCCGTTTCTTTCTATTGTCGCAATTTCTTCCTGTCCCCAGCTGTTGATGGCTGTTACGACATGACGCATCTTTGGCCCTAGCTTTTTGCCAAGTAGCGGAAGATTAGGCTTTACATTTTTGACAAGAATACCTGAAGCATCATCGATGTATTCCACAGCTTTGATGTTGACCTCAGATTTGATGAGTTCTTCCACATGCATCAGCTGCTTTTTCGTCTGTTCGTTGAAAACAGGAATTAGGATACGTTGAAGCGGTTGCCTTACCTTAATGCCGATCTTTGGATTTTTCCTTAAAGAATGCACCAAAGAAGCCGTTCGTTGGGCAAGATCCATACTGGCTTCTAATTCAGAATTGATCAAGCTTACATCTGCAGAAACCCAATCCGTCAAATGGATAGAAGCGAGACCTGTACCACTTGCCTGACTAAGGTGTTTGTAAAGCCAATCCGAATAGAATGGAGCAAATGAAGACATCAGCTGCGTCAACCTAGTAAGACATTCATATAATGTTTCGTAGGCAGCTTGCTTGTCAGTAGTCATGTCACCTCTCCAGAACCTTTTTCTTGCCAAGCGCACATACCAGTTTGAAAGCTGATCTACAGTGAAGTTCATAATGGCACGGGTAGCTTTGGTTGCATCATAGTTGTCCATCGCTCCTTCTACTTCTGCTATTAGCGATTGAAGTTTAGATATGATCCACTGATCCAATTCAGCCCTTTGATTTACTTGGATGGTTTTTTCCGAATCGTATACAAAGTGGTCCAGATTGGCGTATAAGGCAAAGAAGTTATAGGTGTTTTGCAAGGTGCCAAAGAACCTCCTTTGCACTTCTCCTACTCCCTCCAGGTTGAATTTCAGGTTGTCCCAGGGATTGGCATTGCTGATCATATACCAGCGAAGTGCGTCAGGGCCAAATTCCGCCAAGGTCTTAAATGGATCCACGGCATTGCCCAAGCGCTTCGACATTTTATTGCCGTTTTTGTCCAAAACAAGCCCGTTGGCAACAACATTCTTGAATGCTACCGAGTCAAATAACATGACAGCAATAGCATGAAGGGTAAAGAACCAGCCTCTTGTCTGATCCACACCTTCAGCTATATAATCTGCAGGATAGTTGGCTTTGAAAATTTCCTCGTTTTCGAAAGGATAGTGCCATTGTGCATAAGGCATGGCACCTGAATCAAACCAGACATCGATCAGATCAGGTTCTCTGAACATCTTCTCGCCTTTGTCTGACACCAGGATGACATCATCCACATAAGGTCTATGAAGATCCATTTCTGCTCCCTTAAATGGAGTGGATTCCATAAATCCTTTTGCAATAGATTTTTCGATTTCTGCATTCAGTTCTGCAATGGATCCGATACACTTTTCTTCAAGTCCATCCGCAGTTCTCCAGATAGGCAGGGGTGTGCCCCAGAATCTTGACCTGCTCAGGTTCCAGTCCACAAGATTTTCCAGCCAGTTGCCAAACCTACCAATACCGGTAGCCTCAGGCTTCCAGTTGATGGTCTTGTTCAATTCCACCATGCGGTCCTTGAAGGCGGTGGTTTTGATAAACCAGCTTTCGAGTGGGTAGTAAAGCACTGGCTTGTCAGTTCTCCAGCAGTGAGGATAGCTGTGCTCGTATTTTTCTACCTTAAAAGCTTTGTTTTCATTCTTGAGAATGATAGATATAATGACGTCGGTGTTTTTGTATTCCTTATCAGTTTCATCATCACCGGTATAATTTTTAACATAAAAATCTGCTTCCCCAAAGGGTTTGTGGGCAGTAATCTGATGTTCTTGCATTTTGGCAGCCAAGTACTTTCCTACTAAAGGAATAAAACGGCCTTGTCTATCCACGACAGGGAGTTCATTGCCTTGCTCATCCTTTATAAAAATGCCTGGTACGTTGTTTTGAACAAGCGTCCTAAAGTCATCTGCACCAAAAGCTTTGGCCAAATGGACAATGCCCGTACCGTCTTCTGTAGTCACATAATCACCTGCAACAACAGTAAAAGCCGGGTGAGGCAATTCTAGCCCAGGGATTGGGAAAAGCTGTTCATAGCTAAGACCTAGAAGGTCTTTGCCCTTCATTTCTCCAATAACCTGATATGGAATCAACTTGTCTCCAGGCTGATAAGTGTCTAAAGCTAACTCTTGGGCTTTGGGATTCAAATATGCACCCATTCTTGCCTTAGCGAGGATCACATGGATAGGTTGGAAGGTGTACGGGTTGAAGGTACTCACCTTTACATAGTCCAGATTTTCCCCTACTGCCAAAGCAGAGTTGGAAGGAAGGGTCCATGGTGTGGTGGTCCAAGCTAAAATGTAAGTGTTTTCTTCTCCTTTTAACTTAAACTGTGCGGTGACCGAGGTGTCTTTGACATCTTTGTATGTTCCAGGCTGATTGAGCTCGTGACTACTGAGTCCAGTTCCTGCTGCAGGCGAAAAAGGCTGAATGGTATAACCTTTATACAAAAGTTTTTTGTCATAAAGCTTTCGCAAAAGACTCCAGAGACTTTCGATGTACTTGGGGTCAAAGGTGATATATGGATCATCCAGATCTACCCAATAGCCGATTTTTTCAGTAAGGTCATCCCACTCATTTTTGAAGCGCATGACGGTCTTACGGCATTGGATGTTGTATTCTTCAACAGAAATTTTCTTGCCTATATCTTCTTTGGTGATCCCTAGCTCCTTTTCTACCTGAAGTTCAATGGGTAGGCCATGGGTATCCCATCCGCCTTTTCTTTTCACTTGGAAACCCTTAAGTGTTTTGTATCGGCAGAATATATCTTTGAGCGTACGTCCCATGACATGGTGGATGCCTGGAGTACCATTCGCTGATGGAGGTCCTTCAAAGAAAGTAAAAGTTTCAGCGCCTTCTCGATTGCTCACTGATTTCTTGAAGATATCCTGTTCTTTCCAGTACTGTAGGACTGACGCTGCTATCTCGGGGTAATCTATCTGCTTGAATTCCTGATATTTTTTCACGATGCTTTTGCTGTTTTTACCTTTATGGTACCCTATCTATTTTCCTGACCAAAACCAGGAAGAGTTATGCTTTATAAGATGGCCTAGGGTAAGCCATTCAAAAGCAGGCACAAAGTTAAGAGATTTTGGAGGAATAGGGATATGTTGTCAGAGATAATGCTTTCCCAATCTCGATAAGGTCCTGCAAAAGATGTTGTTTAGTGCCTTTTCAACTTCCTGGAAGTGCTATCCCTTTTACTCTTCTGTAAAGCGAAAGCGCGTATTTGTCGCTCATACCGGACAGGAAATCGATGAGCTTCCGTAGCAGATTGTAAGGGTTGTCAAAGATAGAATAAGTAGAAATGTGGATCAGTAGTTCTTCTGGAAGCAGTCTCAAGATACTTTTGTCCTTACCTGAAAAATTATCAGGAGCATAGCATTTATGATACAGTGCCGCACCAAAAATCTGAAGCAGACCTTCCAGAACCTGAAATCCTGCAGCTTCTTTCTCCAACACAGGCTTGGACCTATATAGTTTTTCCACTGAGAGTTTGCCGATCCTTTCAAGGGCTGCTGAGGCAGGAATCACTTCTGTTAAGGATCTGTCAAAATCTCCAGTCAACATCTTTTCTTCATGTTCCATAAAAGCAATGACACATTCTTCGATGAGTTTGCCTATGGTCATGGCTCTTAGAATAGCAAGTTTTTGGGACTGTGTTTCGTGCTTTTTAAGTTTTTCCGGCTGAAAGCGGTCTCCCAAAATCGGGATGATCAATTCCAATACCTGATCAAAACCAACCAGCCCCAAGGTGCAGCCATCTTCTAGGTCTATGATGCTGTAGCAAATGTCATCGGCAGCTTCTACCAGGTAAGCAAGTGGGTGTCTGAGGTAGCACTCTTCATTGGCTTTCTCTAACCCCAAATGAGTGGCTAGTGCTGCAAAGTCTTGGTGCTGATCATGAAAAAAACCAAATTTTTTCTGAGATCTCCTATTGGGATCCTTGGTTTGGACCAAGGCTGGACGAGGATATTTTGTAAAAGCCGCTAGTGTGGCATAACTCAACTTTAGGCCGTTGTTTTGGCTGACAAGCATCCGGAAGCCTTGGGCATTGCCTTCAAAGTTGCAAAGGTCTGTCCACTCAGCTTCACTGACCAGATCTTTCCACATTTTTCCTTCAAAATGGTGCCTGAAATAATCTGATATCGCTTCTTCTCCGGCATGGCCAAAAGGAGGATTTCCAATGTCGTGGGTAAGTGCTGCAGCTGCGACAATACTGCCAATGTCCTCTCTCGAAATGCCCATTTCAGTAAGATGAGGGTATTTTTGAATCAAAAATTCTCCGGCGGATTTACCCAAAGACCGCCCTACACTTGAAACTTCTAGGCTATGGGTAAGTCTGGTATGTACAAAGTCATGCTCTGGAAGCGGGAACACCTGTGTTTTGTCCTGAAGGTTTCGGAAAGGTGCCGAAAAGATGATCCTATCATAGTCAATTTCAAACGCGGTACGGTTTGATTCAACACCAGCTTGTGGCTTTTTGGCCGGATCAAATCTGCCTGAGGCCAGTAGTTTTTCCCATTGCATCATGGCCAAAATTAACAAAGGACTTGTGAAACCTTGCTATTCCTGCCTCTAATTACTTCAAAAAGTGGCATAGAGCTTGATAGGGGCAGCAAATAGTTATTCAAAAACATTATTCATGAAGAATTTATTTAAACTTTCTTTTGCAGCTTTTGCATTACTTTTTTTAGGAACATCCTGTTTCAATGAAAATGACAGATTTGATGAAGGTAATGCTAAGGTCAATGTTTTTCTCATTGATGCACCTGCCGCCTATGATGAAGTGTGGGTAGAAGTGCTTGGAATCCAAATTTTGCCGGCCGGCAAGGACGAGTCAAAGGGTTCCTCTTGGCTAAACATCAACAACGAAACCAATGATCAGATGGTCAATTTGCTGACTTTAGTAGGGAACAACGAATTCCACATTGGAGGAGTAGAAGTTCCTGCTGGCAAAATCAGCCAGATTCGATTGCTGCTAGGGGAAAACAACTATCTGGTAAAGGATGGTCAAAGAATTGAACTTTCCACACCTAGTGCGCAGCAGTCTGGATTAAAAATCAAGCTAAACCAAGTAATCCAATCTGACATGGAATATAACTTGGTAATAGACTTTGATGCAGCAAAGTCTATTGTTAGGGCAGGAAACTCTGGCAATTATATCCTGAAGCCTGTTTTGCGTGCTGTCGCTGAGACAGCTGCTTCTATTCAAGGCACTGTATCCCCAGCAGTGACCCAACATGCAGTATACGCCATCTCAGGTGTTGATACTGTGGCAACCTTCACCGATCCAACAGGTTTTTTTAAGCTTAGAGGAATAGAACCCGGTACTTACCGAGTGGTAGTAGATGCTACACTTCCTTATGCCCAATATGTACTTGAGGACATTAAAGTGGAAGAAGGAAAGGTTAAGGATGTGGGTACTATCAACCTTGTTGAAGAAGAACTATAAAATCATCAGCCCGGCCTTTTGGCCGGGTTTTTTGTGTAAATTTGATTTTCAGCTTTTACAGGATAGGACGACGAAACCATAAATATTCCTAACTTTGTGCTGTGAAAAAATTATGCCTTCCACTGATTGTTTGCCTTTGGATATGCGCAAGTTGTGCTTCTGATGCCAATGCACCCAAATCTTTAATCAACGTTTTTTTGGTTGATGCTCCAGCTGACTATGATGAGGTATTGGTGGAGGTACTCGGTGTGGAACTGGAAGGAGATGCAGGAACTGTATTTTTTCCCTACGAACAACTTAATAAAAGCATCAACATTTCCCGATTAGTGGGAGGTGAGCGGGTAATGATAGGAAGAGGCGAAATTGGTTCTGTCGGTTTGCAAAAAATCACCTTAAAATTAGGCAATCAACATTCCTTGACCATTGGTGAGGATGTTTTCCCATTAAATACAAGGATAGGTGATGAGGATCCGTTTGCGGATTTTTCTTACGAGTTGCAAGCAGGTATTTCTTATGATTTATATCTTGACTTTGACGTTCAAAGGTCTATCAAATTTGTACCTACTGCTTCTGGCAACACCTATGATCTTGTCCCAAATTTAAGAGCATTTACCAAACAAGGTACTGGAGATATTATAGGCACAGTCCTGCCTCCTGATGTAGGCAAATCTGTAGTTTATGCCATTCAAGGGTTTGATACCGTCGCTACCACCACGACCACTGAGTCGGGGAGGTTTGTGTTGAATGGCTTATTTGGCCAAACTTCTGTTTCTGTGGTCCCTTTGAATACCGTTTATCTGGACTCACTTTTTACCAAGACCGTATCTCCAAGAAAAACAACACAAGTCGGCAATATCACCCTCCGACGAAGACCCTAATGGAAACCGATACCTTATACATGCGCAGGGCATTGGAACTTGCTGAACTCGGTAGAGGATCTGTAAGTCCCAATCCTATGGTGGGCTGTGTCATTGTACACGAAGGAGAGATCATCGGTGAAGGCTATCACCGGCAATATGGTGGTCCCCATGCCGAGCCCAATGCAGTCAATTCGGTCAAGCATCCAGAATTGCTTCAGAATGCTACCGTGTATGTGACGCTTGAGCCTTGTGCACATTGGGGTAAAACCCCGCCTTGTGCCTCATTGTTGATAGAGAAGCAAGTGAAAAAAGTGGTCATAGCAGCCGTTGATTCCAACCCCCTTGTAGGTGGCAAAGGTATCAGCATGTTGAAAGAAGCCGGAATTGATGTGGTGACAGGTGTACTAGAAACAGAAGCGAGAATGCAGAATAAGCGTTTTTTTACAGTGATGGAAAAAAAACGCCCCTATATCATCCTTAAATGGGCCCAAACTAGGGATGGGTTTTTGGCAAGGGAAAATTTTGACTCTAAATGGATCAGCAATGTCTATAGCAGGCAGCTTGTTCATAAGTGGCGCTCTGAGGAGGATGGCATCATGGTAGGTACCCTTACTGCTAGATATGACAATCCCCGCCTCAATGTCAGGGATTGGGAAGGGAAAAACCCTGTGCGCATCGTGCTTGACCGCAACATGAGCCTTGAACAGGATTTGCATCTTTTTGATAGAAGCCAGCTAACCCTTCGCTATAACGAAAAGGTACAAGACCAAATGCCAAATTTTGAGGCGGTCCTTTTGAGGCAAGGTTTTGACCTCGAAGACGTCCTAAAGGATTTGCATCAGCGCAAAATAAACAGTGTATTAGTGGAGGGAGGTGCTCAGCTTTTACAAAAATTCATTGCTGCCGAACTTTGGGATGAAGCAAGGGTGTTTACAGGTGACACATTATTTGGTGCCGGCATCCCTGCCCCAATAATTAAGGGAAGAATGATTGACGAAACAGAAGTGATGGGAGACAAGTTGGCCTATTGGGCAGCTACTTCCGCTAAATCCTTGTAAAAATATGGCAGAATCTATTTATCTACCTGAATCAGCAGACAAAGCAGAAATATATGAAGCAATCTTACCTCAGATCTCGGCATTGATCGATGGAGAGGAGGATCTTTATGCCAATCTTGCCAATGTATCAGCAGTACTGAGAGAGGCTTTTGGTTTTTTTTGGGTTGGCTTTTATTTGGTAAAAGGCGAACAACTCGTTTTAGGTCCTTTTCAGGGACCTTTGGCATGTACACGCATCAACATTGGCAAGGGTGTTTGCGGTACCGCATGGCAGACAGGTCAGACTCAACTGGTTCCAGATGTAGAAGTGTTCCCCGGCCATATTGCCTGTAGCTCCGCTTCCAAATCTGAAATTGTGGTACCTGGTTTTAATTCAGGAAAAGTTTGGGCAGTATTAGATGTGGACAGTGACCAACTGAACGACTTTGATGCCATAGACCAACAATATTTAGAAAAACTGATGTCAATTTTGGATCAAAAGCTTCAGCTGGCTTAAATCTTTATTTTACCTCCCACTTCTCGATAAACTGCGGTTTATAGGCTTCCATTTTATCCAGTAGGTCCTTTGGCTCGTCACTGACAATCAACAAGGCCAATTGGGCAGGATGAAGAAACCCCTCTTTGCAGGCATGTTCCAGGAAAGCCAATAGCCCGTTATAATATCCATTGACATTGTACAATGCCAGCGGTTTGCAGATATAGGCTAGCTGATTAAGGGTCATGATTTCAAAAAGTTCCTCAAAAGTGCCTATTCCTCCTGGCATGGCGATAAATCCATCTCCCTTTTCGGCCATCAGCCATTTGCGGTCTCTCATGGTTTCCACTACTGTAAGTTCGGTACAGCCCTGGTGTGCAACTTCAATATCCACCAATTTTTGAGGTATAATGCCATAAACATCTTTTCCGGCTTCCAACATGGCATCCGCTATGACACCCATCAGGCCTACATTTCCTGCCCCATATACCAAAGACATATTCCGGTGGATCATTTCTGCTGCCAACGCTTTTGCACCAGCTTCATATAGCTGATTTTTGCCTTTGTTTGAACCGCAGTATACAGTGATTTTTTTCATATTTGATTTTGCCTCTATCTCCAAAGATAATCATCCTTGGCAGAAGCTGAAGGAAATAATTCAACAACTACGGGCAATGATCAGGACAAAAAAATGGCTTTCAGTAGATATTCATTAATTTTGGCCTATGAAAATCTGCTTTGCAACCAACAACAAGAAAAAAATAGAGGAGGTGAAAGCTGCTCTTGGGTCTGATTATACGATTGTTTCGCTTGAAGAAATCGGCTGTTATGAAGAACTTCCTGAAACAGGTGACACCCTTGAATACAATGCGTTTCAAAAAGCCAGGTATGTTTATGATAATTTTGGCGTAGACTGCTTTGCTGACGACACAGGATTGGAAGTGGAGGCGTTGGGAGGTGCTCCGGGAGTGTATTCTGGGAGGTTTGCAGGGGAACCTAGGAGTGATGAAAGGAATTTACTATTGCTATTGGAAAAAATGCAGGGTGCTGAAAACAGGAAAGCAAGATTCAGGACAGTGATTGCATTGATACAAGAGGGAAAGGAGCTGAGTTTTGAAGGAATTGCCGAAGGAGAGATACAGCAAACACGTGCTGGAAGTGCTGGTTTTGGTTATGATCCGGTGTTTAAACCCACTGGATATGACAAAACATTTGCAGAGTTGAGCCTTTCTGAAAAAAATACAATCAGCCATCGGGGAAAGGCAGTGCAGGCACTAGCCGACTTTCTGAAAATTAATTCCTAAATTTGTCACCCATGAACAAGCCATTCATTGTGGGGATTACCGGAGGAAGTGCTTCAGGAAAAACCCTTTTTCTGGATAAGTTGCTGCATTCCTTCGAACCAGGAGAGATTTGCCTCATTTCTCAGGATAATTACTACAAGCCCCGTCACCTTCAACCTATGGATGACAAGGGTGTGCATAATTTTGATACCCCAAATTCAATTGACTTTGCCCAGTATGCAGAGGATATCAAAAAAATCCAAAGTGGAGAAACTGTTTACAGGCAGGAGTATACCTTCAACAATCCCAACAAAAAACCTAAAATCCTTGAGTTTGCCCCATCTCCAGTGGTGGTAGTGGAAGGAATTTTTGTGCTTTATTATCCCGAATTGGCAGATTTACTAGATCTTAAGGTTTTTATTGATGCCAAGGAATATATCAAGCTTAAACGGAGAATCGTAAGGGATAAGGTAGAGAGGGGCTATGACCTCGATGATGTACTTTATAGGTATGAGATGCATGTGATGCCTACTTATGAAAAATATATAGAACCTTTTAAGCAGGATGCCGATTTTATTATTCCCAACAACAGGAATTTTGACAGGGCTTTGGAGGTAATTAGAAACTACCTCAGAATCAAAACAGATATATCTCCAAGCATTAATAAAGATTCTAAGGGATGATTTTTGTTGATAAATGGTAAATCAGAGACAAAAAAACTCTGATTTAGCTGAATTTAACTTTTCAATCCTATATGTTTTTGGGATTTCTACTATATTTGCCAAGCAATGAGAAGCACAAAGCAAAATAGCAACATCTGGAAACAACGCATCACTTTGATGCTGGCACTGCTATTTTGCACGTTGGTATCAGGTGCGGAATTTATAGCCATTCAAAAGGATCATCAGCAGACTTCAGTCAAATCGATTGAAAAGCCTGTAGCAGATAAAGATGACGCTACCAATCCACAGGAGACTTTTGTGGATATTGCCGTAGATGCAGTAGTGCCTTTTAGCACAGTACTTGCCCAGCAGGTGTTCCATTTGATTTATGAGTCATTCACCTTCGACAAACCTTTACTTAAGGGTCCCAGCCTTACGTTTCCATTAAGCAGTCCCTATTTTTCGATCCTTTTTGAACGGATCATTTCCACCAATGCCCCTTGATTTTTAGGCATAAAACCGCTTAGGGTTGTCAAGCCCTTTTCTTTAAAACATTAATTCAAATCAATTTAATTTATTAAACTATGCGTAACCAAGGTGTTATCGTGTTTTTGACTGTAGTAGTTACAGCCCTTTGCCTGTATTACCTGTCATTTACATTCGTTTCAAACAATATACAGCAACAAGCTGTAGAATATGCCACTGATTCCTCTGGAAATGTGGATTTCGGCAAAAAACAAAGCTACCTGGATTCAATTTACAGAGAGCCGGTTTACAACTTCTTAGGTGCTAAATTCACCTACAAAGAAATCAAAGAAACCGAATTAGGTCTTGGCCTTGATCTTCAAGGAGGTATGCACGTGACATTGGAAGTTTCTCCTGTGGAAATCGTACGTGGCCTTAGTGGCAACAGCAAAGATGCGGCTTTTAATGCTGCTTTGGAGCAAGCCCAACAAGCTGCAAAAACGAGCAACGACCGCTTTGTAAATCTGTTTTACAGCGCTTGGCAAGAAAAAGCCCCAAATCAAAAATTGAGTGCTGTATTTGCAACAGCTGCAAACAGAGGAAGAATTTCACTTGAATCTTCTGATGCTGATATTTTGGGCATCATCGATACTGAAGTTGAAAATGCCATTGAAAGATCATTCAATATCCTAAGAACTAGGGTTGACCGTTTTGGTACTTCACAACCTAACATCCAAAGAATTCAAGGTTCTGGAAGAATTCAGATCGAACTTCCAGGTGTAGACAACCAAGAAAGAGTAAGAAACCTGCTTCAAGGTGTCGCCAAATTACAGTTTTGGGAAGTTGCTGAGATCAACGAATATCTTGGCGAGCTTGAGACTGTCAATAGCATCTTGGTCAATGAAGCTAAAAATGCAGCTGCTTCTCAAACACCTGTAGACACTACCATGACTGCAGAAGAAAGAGAAGCGACAGAGCTGGAAAGACAGCTTGCTGATGCAACTAGCGAAGATGCCATGGCTTCTCAGATTTCACCTATCTTCTCCTTGAACAAAGCCAACTATGGCCTAGTGTACGAAATGAGAGACACGGTTACTATCAACAGAATTCTTGCTAGAGAGGATATCAAGTCAGTTTTGCCACGAAACATCAAGTTTTTGTGGTCAGTAAAACCTCAGAAGCAGGATAATTTGGAGCTTTTGGAACTTCATGCAATTAAAGTTAGCAGGTCAGGGGATCAGGCTCCTTTGGAAGGTGATGTAATTACAGATGCCCGTCAGACCTTGGATCAGACTTCAAGACCTGCAGTAAGCATGCAGATGAACGCCGAAGGTGCCAGGAGATGGAGAAAATTGACTGGTGACAACATTGGCAGAAGAATCGCTGTAGTGTTGGATGATTATGTCTATACTGCACCTAGCGTACAAGGAGAGATCCCATCTGGTCAGTCTGAAATCACAGGTAATTTTACCATTGATGAAGCCAAAGATTTGGCTAATATCCTGAAATCAGGTTCACTACCTGCTCCTACAAAAATTGTTGAAGAGGCATTTGTCGGACCGACATTAGGTCAGGAAGCACAAAATCAAGGTGTCATTTCTATGATTGCAGGCCTTGTTTTGGTGGTATTGTTTATGGTTGCTTATTATGCCAAAGGCGGATTTGTCGCTATTGCAGCATTGGTTTTCAACATTTTCTTTATCCTTGGAATTTTAGCTCAGCTTGGTGCAGCTTTGACTTTGCCTGGTATCGCAGGTATTGTATTGACTATAGGTATGTCCATTGATGCCAACGTGTTGATCTTTGAAAGGATCAAAGAAGAACTGAGAAACGGAGCAGGATTGATTGCCGCCATCAATGAAGGTTATGGAAAAGCATTTAGCGCTATCCTTGACTCCAACGTGACGACTTTCCTTACCGGTGCCATACTTTATGCTTTAGGCCAAGGGCCTGTAAAAGGCTTTGCCATTGTATTGATGATCGGTATCGCTTCATCTTTCTTCTCAGCTGTATTCATCACTAGAGTGATCGTATATTGGATGACCAAAAAAGGAGACAAGAGCACTGTTTCATTCAGCACGCCTTTCGCGTCTAACCTTTTGGGCAACTTAAAAATCGACTTCTTGGGTAAGAGAAAGATTGCTTACCTAATTTCTACTTCCATCATTGTGGTAGGTTTAGGCATTGCAGCTGTAAATGGACTTAAATTTGGTGTGGATTTTACCGGTGGTAGGTCTTATATCGTTCAGTTTGACCAGCCAGTAGTAGCTTCTGATCTCAAAGTAGGTCTTGACAATCAATTTGATGGATCTGTGGAAGTAAAAACCTTTGGTGGTAACAATATCCTCAAAGTCACTACTTCTTATCTGATCAATGAAGACGATGACGCTTCAAATGCTGAAGTTGAAACACGAGTAAGAGAAGGTATTGCAAGCGTCACAGGATTCCAATACACATCCGATGCTTCGAATCTTCAGGACAACCAGTTTGCCATCACAGGTTCTTCTAAAGTAGGCGCAACTGTAGCAGATGATATCAAGAATTCCTCAGCTGAGGCCATGTTCTTCGCTTTGGTTGCGATCTTCTTGTACATCTTGTTGAGATTCCGCAAGTGGCAGTTCTCACTTGGCTCGATCATCGCTTTGGTGCATGACGTACTTTTTGTGATTGCAGCGTTTGCCATCGCAAGCATGTTGGGGGCAACTTTCGAGATCGACCAGGTATTCATCGCAGCGATGCTTACAGTGGTAGGTTACTCCATCAACGATACCGTGATTGTATTTGATAGAATCAGAGAGAACATCGCCAACAGAGGTACTTCCAAACTTGTTCAGATGTTCAATGATGCCATCAACCAAACTATGGCGAGAACTTTAATCACGTCATTTACTACTTTGATTGTGGTCCTTGTACTTTTGGTGTTTGGTGGTGAGGTATTGAGAGGCTTCTCATTTGCACTCTTTATCGGTGTACTTGTAGGTACTTACTCTTCGATTTATATCGCTACCCCAATAGTAGTGGATTTGATGAAAAGAGAGATTGAGGCAGAAGCCCAAGCAGATCTTGTCAAAAAATAAAAATTTCAGAAAGGGGAGTCACCAAAAGTGACTCCTTTTTTTTATGCTTTTCTGATAGTTGTTTTATATATCGGTATTTTTGAAATCCTTTTCTTCCTGTTTTTCAGAATCCTTCTTTTATGCGCTGCTGATGCAATTCTTCTAGCTTCGGTTTTAAGATTATAAAACTCTTATTTACAATAAGTTTTCAATAGCGAAGAATTTCGTGTTGTCATGTATGCCATAATTTCTGTAAAATTCGAATAATAAAAAGAAACACATGATTGAAAAAATTAAGACAGGATTGGTAGGCTTTGGGTCTGTAGGAGAGAAATTTCATGCCCCGCTAATCCATCACTCAGAAAACCTGGAACTCACGGCTGTTGTAGAAAGGTCAAATAGCAAATCCAAAGAACGCTATCCGCATGTGCAGGTGTATAGAAGTCTTGAAGCCATGCTTGATGCAGGGGAAATAACGCTTGCAGTGATCGTCACACCCAATGAGCTACATTATGAACAAGCTAAGCTTTGCCTGATGAAAGGGGTGCATGTGGTGGTGGACAAGCCGGTTACCATACTTGCCCATGAAGCAGAAGAATTGGCAATTTTGGCCAAAGAAAAGGGGCTTGTTCTGACAGTATTCCAAAACAGAAGATGGGACGGTGATTTCCAAACGATTCAAAAGCTTATTGCGGCGGGGACTTTAGGTAGGATTGTACACTTTGAATCACATTTTGACAGATTCCGGCCTCAGTTGGCGGATAATTGGCGTGAACAAGCAGTGCCTGGGAATGGAATTACTTATGACCTAGGCACACATCTTATCGATCAGGCAATAGTGCTTTTCGGTAAACCCGATTGGGTCCATGCGGTCATACTCAAACAAAGGCAAAAAGCCGTGGCAGATGACTTCTTTGACATTACGCTTGGCTATGAACAGGTGAATGTCAGGGTTACTGCAAGTGTCCTTTCCAATGTTCCCATGCAACGTTTCTTGGTTTTGGGAGATAAAGGTTCCTATATCAAATATGGTTTGGATGTACAAGAAAAAGCACTAAAGGCCGGTATTCCACCTGCGGGGGAATTTTGGGGATTGGAAGAACCTGAGGCTTGGGGATTGCTTTATTTGGAACAAGCTACACAAGCAATAGAGACAGCAAGGGGTGATTACCGCTGTTTCTATACCAATGTAGCAGGGGCCATCCAAAAGGGGGAACCTCTAGAGGTTAAAATGGATGAAGCCATTTTGGTTCTGAAAATAATTGAAGCAGCATTTCAAAGTCAGCAGCAAGGGAAGCGCATAAATTTTTAAAATCAATATATGGTTAATATGATTATCCGCAACGATACCACAAGGCAAAATCCCTTTGAATAGCTGGCTGGAAGACAGGAGACCGAAGTCGGAAGTAATCCATATTTTAAATTTTCAAGATTTCTGATGAATTTTAAGCTTTCTGGCAAGAAAGCGGATATCCATAATGTTTAATTATTAGTTTAGTAAGTATGAAAAAATCACTCCTTGTATTTTGCACTTTAATTCTTTTGGTGACTTTTGAGAGTCAAGCGCAGGTTTCTGCAGGTGTTTACAGATTAAGTTCCGCTACTTTTGCAGCTATTGGTACAGACCCAGATCAAAAGATTTTCGGTGAAGCCCGGATTTCTACGGGTTGGAGAGTGGATCTGGAAGGTACATTTGGATACAATTTTGTACAGACTTCGGATGTGAATTTCTACAGTGGATTTCACATTGGAGGTAGGAGAGGGTTCTATGCAGGCATTCCCTTAGGACTTCTTGTAAAGCCATTTTCAAACAAAGATTTTGGGCTGATGATGGAAGCAAGTCCTATCTTTACTTCCGGACCGGAGTATTTTAGGGCAGGTTTAGGATTGAAATATACATTCAGATAGAATTTCTTTTGAACCATCAAATATTTTCTCATGAGAGGTAAGGAAGCAATTCCTTACCTCTCCTCTTTAAATACTCAAGTGGCATCCACAATGCTTGGCACCTGGTTTGATTGTTTTTGATGAAAAACAGATCATGGAGACTTTTGGGGTAATTCTTATAGTTGCAGTTTTATTGTTGGTTGTGCTAGCTCCGTTGTATTTTTTTACCAGAAGAAGTTCGGATATCAGACTTGAAGGAGATGTGTTGGTTATCCGGTATCCTTCCAAAAAAGAATCCTTTATTTTGTCCGAGGACATGGCTTCTTGGACGCTACAACAAGCTAGGTTATTTTGGATAGGTAAAGTGTATTCCGTGAATATCGAGTTAAAATCCGGCAAATGGAGGATGGTCAGCTCGAGGTATAACGGCGAGACATTCCAGGAAATCTTTGAATACTTACAGCACAAATATCCTGAAGCCCGAAAAGGTGATATCTAATAGATATCAGGTACCACTAAAGCAGGAATGTTTTACTTCTTTTACTTGCTATTCGGCCATTTTATTTAATTTTGCGTCCATGGCAAAAAATGAAGCAACAGCGGAAAACACGCAACTGAAAGATATTATCGCCCATGCCAAGGAGTATGGCTTTGTCTATCCTTCCTCTGAAATCTACGATGGTTTACAGGCTGTCTATGATTATGGTTCATATGGGGTGGAGTTAAAAAATAACCTCAAGCGGCTGTGGTGGGAAACCATGACCAGGTTGAATGACAACATTGTAGGAATAGATGCCTCTATTTTTATGCATCCTACGACCTGGAAAGCATCTGGCCACGTAGACAGCTTCAATGATCCCATGGTGGATAACAAAGACAGCAAAAAACGCTATCGCGCAGATGTGCTTTTGGAAGAAAAGGCCGCTTCCTATGAAAAGGCTGGAGATAAGCAGCGTGCCCAGGAGCTGCTCAATGCTATGGCAAGACTGCTCGAAGCGGAAGATTTTGAAGGAGTCAGAACCCTTATTGTCAATGAAGGGATTGTATGCCCTATAAGTGGCACCGCCAATTGGACAGAAGTCAGGCAGTTCAATTTGATGTTTTCCACTCAAGTTGGTTCTGTAGCAGAGGAGTCCTCTACTATTTATCTAAGGCCTGAAACTGCCCAAGGAATCTTTGTCAATTTCCTGAATGTGCAAAAGACAGCAAGGATGAAGGTTCCTTTTGGAATTGCCCAGATTGGTAAAGCTTTTAGGAATGAAATTGTGGCTAGGCAGTTTATCTTCCGAATGAGGGAGTTTGAACAAATGGAAATGCAGTTTTTTGTAAGACCTGGCTCCGAATTGGATTGGTACAAACAATGGGCTGAAATGCGGATGAAGTGGCATAAAGCACTGGGCATTCCTGAACAGAAGTTAAGGAGACACGACCATGAAAAATTGGCCCATTATGCCAATGCGGCAATGGATATTGAATATGAGTTTCCTTTTGGCTTCAAAGAGGTCGAAGGAATCCATTCAAGAACTGATTTTGATCTGAAAAGCCATCAAGAATATAGCAAGAAGAAGCAGCAATATTTTGATCCTGAAATCAATCAGAACTACATCCCTTATGTGATTGAGACATCCATTGGGGCTGACCGTTTATTCCTAATGACCCTATGCAATGCCTATGTAGATGAAGAGGTGGATGGAAAGCAACGTACATATTTGAAGCTTCACCCTGCCTTGGCACCTGTAAAGGCAGCTATTTTACCTTTGATGAAAAAAGATGGTCTACCTGAAAAGGCAAGGGAAATCGTTGAAGCTTTGAAATATGACTTCAATATAATCTATGAAGATGCGGCATCTATAGGGAAGCGCTATACCCGTCAGGACTTAATCGGTACTCCTTTCTGTATAGCTGTGGATCACCAAAGCCTTGAAGACAATACGGTGACAATCAGACATAGGGACAGTACTGAACAAGAGCGTGTTCCGATCTCTGCATTACATCAGCGCTTAAGTGAAGCATGTAGTTTCCGTAGGATTTTCGAAAAACTGTAAGGTTTAAGGGTAATATAAAAATCAAAAGCTGCTTTGGAAGACAAAGCAGCTTTTTTTATGCCTGGATGAGGTTCAATAACCTATTTCCGGTAAATGAGCGATTCAACCATTATTTTGCTGCTCAAGTGAGACAGAGACAAAAAAATACCTCTGGCAACCGTGAGTATGCCAGAGGTGAAAAATGGGGTGATTATCGTTTTTAACTTAAATAACTTAATCCTTATAGGTCATTTGAGCAAGCTACCGCTCTGGCAGCATCCACATGTACACCGTAGAAGTTGAACTCAGGAACGACTACGGAGTAAGTTTTACCGCTAGCAGTACCTTTGTGGGTGTCAAATCTTCCTACTGCTGGGTTGCCGCTTGGTTTATCAGTGTAGCCTTGGATTTTTACGTTTTCAGCCACATTCTGGAATGCACCATTGTTAAAGAGCGAGATAGTGATTTTAACACCGCCAGAAACAGGCTCGAATGTAACATCACCGATGTGATATAGCTTACCAGCCATCAAAGGAGCCACAGTAGTTACACCTTTATATTTGGTAAATCTAGCCCAGTTACCTTTGCTTGTGTAGCAATCTCCATCAGACCAAGCTGTTTCGTCTTCCCAGCACAATTCAGGCTCAGGATCTCTATCACACTCTTGAACGGTAAATTTACCGCTGAAAGTAGCCCAGTTGCCTTTTTCATTGAATTTCTCGCCGCAGCCCCAAGCTGTTTCGGCTTGTAATACTTTACCCATTCCATCCAATTTTGCAACTTCAGCATGAAATGCAAAATAGAAAGATGGACCAACTTCAGAAATAGCGAATTTATAAGTTGCTTTTTGAACAGCTGGATTGTAGGTAGTCTGGTAAGGGAACTGGCCTGGAGCAGGATTACCGGCACCTTGTCCAATACCTTCTTTAGTAGCACTGATTTTCAAGTGCGACTTATAGAAGTACCAATCACCTGAAGTGTGAGCAACGATGTATACGTATTCTTCATCGTTGTAAACTTCGACCTTACCTACAGGGATATGCTGTCCTGCAACAAGACATGTTTCGAAAACTTCTCCGCAACCTTCATAATCACATGATTTTCTGGCGCTGAAATCTCCTTCTGCTCCCGGTTCATAAAGTGGGGTGAATTTAAGCTGAGTCGGAAACTGAGAGGTTTCCAAAGACTCTTCAGCTACTTCGGGCATACAAGAAATAGCCAATGCAGCTATTAAAAGTAGCCACAATCCGGTCAATTGCTTGAATTGTAAAAACTTGTGTTTCATAAAATTGAATTAAGGTGATGAATTGATTTTGTAAAAGTATATAGAAAAAAACGAAAATCCATAATGAAATGCAAAAATTATCTTTTAAAAAGCTTTTATATGTATGTTAATAGTGATTTTTAGGCAAATTTTGATCATAATTTATTTTACAAATTGAGTAATGATTTGGTAAAAAAT
>DAIPZN010000040.1:0-35715 GCA_036782195.1 Cyclobacteriaceae bacterium
ACATAGAGTAGGGAATTATTTTTTAAACCACAACAGTACCATCCCCACAAAAGCAGAGCAAGCACCTAGCATAAAAACAACAAAAAAATTCTGTACTTGATTGGCATAAATAATCCCCGAAAGTAGGGCTCCAATTCCAATTCCAGCCTCAAGCGCGATGTACATGGTTGCTAATGCCCTACCGCGGAATGCCTCCAAAGAAAGATCTATCGTCCATGCCGTAATAGTAGGAGAGTTCATGCCAATAGAGCAACCAAAAATAACAGCTCCAACTAGAAGGACAAAAGAAGAGTCTGCAAGGGAGATGATCAACATGGCTACAATCATAAAAAAACTTGCCACCTTCATGACAGGAATCCGGCCATATTTGTCAGATGCTCTACCGGCCAGTATTCTGATTCCTAATGATGCCAAAGTGAAGACAGCAAAGAAAACTCCTTTATTTTGAATTCCTAAGTAAGCGGAAAAATCAGGTATAATGGTAAAAACAATTCCAAAGGGGATCATGATCATAAATAATACCGTAGAAGGAAGCAAAACCCTCTTTTCAATAATTTCGTGTCTCTTTAATTTGAAGTGGGAAGGCTTGATTTTCTCTTTATCGGACAAAGTTTCTTTGAGTCCAATAAGAACTAGTATAGAGAGAAGTGCGGTAAAAGAGGCGACATAAAATAAGGGTGTGATTCCCCATATGCTTCCAATATAGCCTCCAAATGCTGGTCCGGCTGCCATCCCTAAAGAGCCAAATAATGACTGCAAGCCTAATGCCTCTCCGCGTCGGTTGAAAGGAACGAGATCTGCTACATAAGCAGAGGTGCCCGTAGGTGTAAATCCAGTTGAAAAGCCATGAGCAAATCGTAAAAAAAGAAAACCGGCTACCGAAGTGATGAAAGGGTACATCAGACTGACCATAAAGCTGATTGAAGCTCCAAAAACCATTACAGGTATGCGCCCGATTTTGTCCGCTAACTTGCCACTAAAAGGCCGTGAGAGTCCTGCTGTGAGTGTAAATAGAGAAATGATCAGTCCTTTATAATCTTCGCCGCCAAGTGAGGTGAGGTATGCAGGTAGTTCTGGAATGATCATGTTGAAGCTCCCAAAAAACAAGAATGAGCTTAGGCAGAGCAGCGAAAAATCCTTGTTAAAAAAAGGAGGTAAGAACTTCATATGGATATATACAAAGAAAAACCATCCAGAAAGTGTTCTTTCTGAATGGTTGAATTAGGGTAGGATGACTTATTGCTCACTAGCTTCTTCTTCACTTTGCGCAAGAAGGTAAGCTTTGATAAATTCATTAAGTCCACCATCAAGTACACTTTGGGTATCAGAGGTTTCGTAACCTGTTCTGGCATCCTTTACAAGCTTGTAGGGATGCAGTACATAATTCCGGATTTGAGAACCAAAGTCAATTCTCATTTTTCCTGACTCTACTTTTGCACGCTCCGCATTTCTTTTCTCCATTTCCAGCTGGTAGAGACGGGACTTAAGCATTTGCATTGCTTTTTCCCTGTTGGCAAGTTGGGAACGTTCTATCTGGCAAACTACCACAATACCTGTAGGTTTATGTGTAAGCTGTACTTTAGTCTCCACTTTATTGACGTTCTGTCCACCTGCGCCACCAGATCTGGAAGTGTGAAGCTCTACATCTGAAGGATTGATTTCAATTTCAATCGTATCATCCACCACAGGATAAGCATACACCGAGGCGAAGGATGTGTGTCTTCTGCCACCGCTGTCAAAAGGAGAAATCCTTACAAGGCGATGAACTCCAATTTCTGATTTAAGGAAACCATAGGCCAGAGGGCCGTCAAATTCCAGGGTTACAGATTTAATACCGGCAACTTCACCTTCCTGAAGATCAACTTCTCGTACCTTGTATCCGTTTTTCTCTCCCCACATGATATACATCCTCATGAGAATTGAAGCCCAATCATTGCTTTCTGTACCACCTGCTCCAGGGTTGATTTCAAGCATCGCGCTCAACTGATCTTCTTCGCTGCTGAGCATCTTCTTGAGCTCAAGGTCTTCTAGTTCTGAAAGTACTTTTTTATACTCAGATTTGATTTCTTCTTCCGAAACCTCATCCAAATTATAAAAATCAAACAAAACTTCTAGGTCTTGAAGTTGGGTTTCCAGCGTTTCAAAAGGTTGGGTCCATCCTTTTTTAGCTTGGATCTGTTTCATGGTCTTTTCGGCTTCATCTGAATCATTCCAAAATTCAGGCTGTGCCGAAACAGCCTCTAGATCTTCTATTTCTGCTTTCTTCTTATCGTAGTCAAAGATACCTCCTCAAAGCCGAAACACGGGCTCTCAAGTCTTTCAACTGGTCTGATGTCATAATTTATTAAATTTTAGAGGTGCAAAAGTGGTCAAAATTCCCTTCTTAACCTATTGTTTTTTAATCTCCATAAAGTACTACCGTCTGGATTTTGTTTCTGCCCTGATGGTTGAAATATCGATATCTGATCTTAGACAATATAATTCCACCTGAGACCATCCCTATAGGTACTCCCCATGTATCCATCTGGCTAAGGTTGCCTTCCTGGATCAAACTGTTAGCTCCTTGTGCTGCCATAAACAGCACCCCTCCACCAATTCCCAGCATAGATAGATTTCTTAGTGTTTGATTTCGAGGGTCTTTAGATCGGATATCAATGACCAATATTTCTTTTGGTGTGAGTACATTTTCCTTTAAGACAATAATTTCATTGCTGATATCTACGATCTCATCATAAAGAAAAAAATCAAAGTCTTTGGTTTTATAAATCAGTTCTTCACCTATTTCATATTTAATTCTGGTTTTTTGATTTGCACCTTTTTGAAGAAGAATAAATTTTTGCGCAGTTACTTCTGGCAAGACTCCAAAAAACAGAAAAGAAAGGAGTGATATTTTGAAAATCAGTGGATAATGAATATTACTAAAAACAGGCATAGCTTCTGGGGTTTAAAAGAAAAACGGCCAACTTTAACAGAAGGCCGTTTTTAGGTCGTTTTTTTTTAAAGTTTTATAATCCAGCCGTGTTTATCAGCAACTTTACCGTATTTGATATCATCCAGCATTTTTAGAACGCGGTGTGAAAAAGCATCAGCAGGTTTTTGAGGCAGTAAGTAATCAGTTCCATTAATTTGAATCTGGGATATATGTGCGATTGTAGCAGCAGTTCCCGTTCCAAATGCTTCTTGTAATGTTCCCTCTTGCAAAGCTTGTTCAAGTTCATCAACCCCAAAAAAGCGTTCTTCCACATGAACCCCCATATTTTTGGCCAGTGTCAATACAGAATCTCTGGTTATTCCTTTCAAGATGGTTCCGGATGAAGTAGGCGCTGTAATTAGGGTGTCATTCACTACAAACATTACATTCATTGTCCCACTTTCTTCAATATGCTGATGCGTCTTTGCATCTGTCCACAAGAGTTGGTCATAACCGGCTTTTTGTGCAAGAAGTGCTGGATAAAGTGATCCTGCATAGTTTCCTGCTGCTTTTGCTGCTCCAGTTCCGCCTTCAGCTGCTCTGGTGTATTTTTGTTCTACTTTGACAGAAACAGGTTTTGCGTAATAATGTCCTACTGGACAAGTAAAGATGATAAATTTATATTTTTCGGAAGGTCTGATTCCTAGATAATCATCTGTTGCAAAAACGAAAGGTCGGATGTAGAGAGAATAGCCAGGTTTGTTTGGAATCCAGTCTTTGTCAATATCAAGTAAGGTCATGAGTCCTTCCATAAATAACTCTTCGGGGACTTCAGGGATGCACATCCTTTTACAGGATTCGTTCAGTCTTTTTTGGTTGGCATCTGCTCTGAATAGCATCACTTCACCGGTTTCATTTTTGTAGGCTTTCATCCCTTCAAAAACCGATTGTCCATAATGTAATGTTGCATTGGCAGGATTTAAGGCCAATGGTGCATATGGTTCAATCCGAAGATCAGTCCATTCACCGTTTTCATAATCGGCCACAAACATGTGGTCACTTATAGTTTTTCCGAAAACCAAGTTCTCAAAATCAGTCTTAGCAATTTTGGACTCACTGATTTTGGTGATTTCAATTTGCAATGTTGTTTTCATGGTTTTATTTTCTTGGTTTCCAAGTCACTTCTTCCACTCCCAATTCCTGAGCGATTAACCTACCTAAAACAAAGAGGTAATCGGAAAGGCGATTGAGGTATTTCACAATAATATCATCTACATGGTCAGTCTGCATGAGTTCTATTACCCTTCTTTCTGTTCTCCTACATACAGTTCTAGCCAAATGGCAGTAAGAAATCACCTGATGTCCTCCCGGAAGGATAAAATTGTAAAGTGGTGGCAATTGGCTTTCCATTAAATCAATCTCAACTTCTAGGACTTCAAGGTCTTCTTCTCTAAGATCCGGCTTCTTGATATTGTCCTTTCCGGGCTCTGCTGCAAGAGCTGCTCCAATTGTGAAAAGTCTGTCTTGAATATCTTTTAACAATACCGCCCGGTTTGCGTTTTCGGGTTGGTCTCTAAGGAGTCCAATAAATGCATTCAGCTCGTCAACCGTTCCGTATGCATCTATTCTGATATCGGCTTTGGAAACCCGTTTTCCTCCCAATAAAGAAGTCTTTCCCTCATCCCCAGTTTTTGTGTAAATTTTCATCTTAGGCTTCTTTACTCCCAATCACGCAGGCTATTATTCTGCAAAAATAAGAATCTCTTTGAAATTATGCAGTAACTTATTCAGCTACTTCCAAAACTTTACCTCGCGTAGGGTTAGGGTTTTGTGTGTCTGATTCTACAAGACCATCCCTTAACCTCACAATTCTATGGGCATAATGCGCAATATCGTCCTCATGGGTTACCATAATGATGGTATTCCCCTTTTGATGAAGTTCATGAAAAAGCTCCATGATACCATAAGATGTTTTGGAATCAAGGTTTCCGGTAGGTTCATCAGCCAAAATAATACTGGGATTGTTTACCAATGCCCGAGCAATGGCTACCCTTTGACGTTGGCCACCTGAAAGTTCATTAGGCTTGTGGTGAACTCTATCCTGTAAGCCAACATTGGCTAGAGCTTGAAAAGCTTTTTCTTCCCTCTCAGCTTTTCCATAACCAGCATATATCAAAGGCAATGCTACATTATCTAAACAACTAGCTCTTGGTAGAAGATTGAAGGTCTGGAAGACGAAGCCTATTTCTTTATTTCTGACTTCAGCCAGTTCATTTTCGGTCATGACACTCACGTCCTTCTCATTGAGGATGTATGTGCCTGATGTTGGCGTGTCCAAACATCCAATGATATTCATCAAGGTAGATTTTCCTGAACCGGAAGGACCCATGAAAGCAACATACTCGCCTTTATTGACAACGATAGATACAGACCTCAACGCCCGTACTTCCTCATTGCCCATTTTGTAAGTTTTCTGAATGTTAATTGTTTCAATAATTTTTTTCATGGGTCAAATCATTTGGTGACAATTTAAGCTAAAACAACCTAAAGCAAAAGTTTTATGCCTCAATTAACGGCTAATGTGGCTATTGGTTTTCAAGCTGAAGTTTTTCTATTTCGGACAGACTTAGCCATTCCTGTAGTGCTACTAAGGCATCACTCGCATAGTTGTCTAGGCCAAGCTTTCTGCTTTTCTGAACAAAATTATACCATAGAATAGGGTCCCTATTAAACTGTATAGCTTCCTGTAATTTGCTGTATTGGAGCAGATTATCCTGTTCGTTGTCCACCTGTCTTAGAATCAAAGGTGTCAGATATGCATTCTTGTCAAGTGAAGCCTCTGGTCTGATCAAGCGCTTGAATTTATCGTCTAGTAGATCTGCGTCAGCTGTTTCGAGAAAAGCTGCATAGGACTTTAATTCTTCAAGAGTCCATTTGGCTTCAGGAATTGCTGCCATTTCCTTCAGGAATTGATCCAGCTCAGTTTTGCCAAGCCAATGTGCTTTTTGAAGTAAAAAAGATAGCAGTAATTCTGCCTTTAACTCAGGGTTGTCCATTTCCTGTATTTCATTCAGCATCCGATCTCCAAATTGGCTATTAAGTTTGGAAGCTATATGATGAAATTTGACGTGCGCATTATTTGCTACAAGAGTGCCTGATTCGTCTGTTTCAAACCAAAAAGGGGAGGGGACATTGTACAGGAGCTGAATTTCTTTTGCTTTTTCAATTTTACCACCGAAATAAAGCACATGCAGGTGGTAAGGTCTGAAGTTTTGAAATCCTGCTGCAATGGCTTGTTCTAGATCAATAGCGGCTTTTTGGTAATCCAATTGACCAACAAGAATATTGGCAGCAATGGCATAAAAATATCCTGCTGATTTTGGATGTGCCGAAGCTGTGCCATTTAAATATTTCAATGTTTCGTTTAAGTAACCTGCTTGATAGGTCCTCAGTATGCGCGTTTCCCTTAGGTTAAGATCGTCAAAGGCTGGTAGCCCTCTGTTGAGTATGCTGTCAATTTGAGCCAAGTCTGTTTCCAAAGGAGTTTCTACTTTGTTGCTCCATTGGTTGCGAAGCATAGCATTTCTCAATCGGATATCATCGGGAAGCTGGTCTAAAGGTAATGAGAACGGTGCGAAATCCCCTTTTTGATTGTACAAGGCCAGCTTGTTGATTTTCAATATCAAGTCTTCTTCTTTACCATCAGGATTATCAATACCAGCCTTATGCTTGAGTTGGAGGGCTAATAAATTTGCAGTTTGAACTGCAGATTTATGTTTGCTACTGGAGAGTGCATTGATAGCATCAACTGGCCTGTTGATTTTGCTGTACAATAAAGAAAGATTGTTTTTTATATAAGGATTTTCCGGAAAGTATTCCAAGCCTTTTTCAAGATAGAAAAGTGCTTCAAAAATTTTCTCAGATTGGTGGAGCTTGTTGCTAAGCAAAATGATCCCAGGAACATTTGGGGTATAATCAAAACTTTCTATCAAGAGTTCAAGACCTGCACTGGGTTGTTTTAAAGCATAGCGCAAATGTGCAGCTGTAATTTTAGCTTTGTCATTTTTTCTGTATTGAAGCCATGAGTTTTCATAAAGAATAGCTGCTTCAAGAGGGCGATTGGTTTGATAGTAATAGTCGGCAGAAACATTGGTAGACGCTGAAGCAAGTTGTACGCCTACTATTCCATCAGCATATATGGCCAAAATAACCATTGCCATGATACCGCCAATCCTCATATGGGAATATGCAAAAATTTCAGGTTTAAAAATCACTTGATCTATCGCTTTTCCTGAATTCAGCAAATCCATGAAATTTGAAAGAAGATAGGCAAAAAAGAGCAAACTGAAGGCTATTTGACTGTAAAGGAAAATATGGTTAAAAAACTCCTGCAAAGGTTGATTTCCAATCACAATAGCTCTTCCCCAGGTCAAGGAGGCTATAGCAAATCCAATCCAATAGAGTGTTGTCCCAATATAAGGATAAGGAAATGGTGAGGCGACTTGTTGTAGCTTAAGCTGTAACACAAAATATCCGAGTATTCCAGCTATTAACATGAGCATTACAGGTGGAACAGTGGGGAACGGCAGATTTATTTCTCCCATAATGTCAAGTAGGGAGAACAATACCAGGAAGAAATAGAGGATGAAAATTATGGTCATATGCCAACTGATTTTCAGTCCAACATTCGTATTGAGCCTAATTAAAAGAACAGAGATGCCAGAAATAAAGGCATGCCCAATATGTAAAAAGAACAACGCTGCTAATAGTGAGGCAGGTAACATGAGGTTTTCGGACATATAAAGCCAAGTGGAATCTACTTCGCTCAGTGATGTCAAAATGAAAAGTGTCAGCCATCCTATTAGTAACAAGACCAATATGCGCAAAGCCAAACCCCAGCTTTCTCCAAAAAAATGGATGATGATCATTGGTGACAAAATTCCGATCAATAGACCTATCAAGGCATAATTACTGGATAATCCACCTATATTCAGTCCATTGATTCCACTAAACGTGAATAGAAATATTGTGGCAGCAGCACCACCTATAAAGTACATTTTTCTAAAAGTAGTCACCAAAGCCAGTGACATTAGGATTAGAGAAAAAACAATGATACCGAATGCAAAAGTTATTTGAGGAAAGATTGCAGGAGGTAGGGACTCGTAATTTTGAAAAATGATAAAATTCTCAAGTTCTAACGGGATAAGTTCACTGCCTGTCTTAATAAAATCCACTGGCACGGGAATAGTCTCGAAAAACATTCCAGCTTCAATTGGCATGGAATCCGAAAAGAAAAAAGCGTAAAAAATGAAAAGCCCTCCCACAATACTCAGTAGGATAGGGAGGGCTTTAATGGATTTGTCTAGGGTGATTGTGGGGAATTTTTGAGGCATTATTCTATGACCTTTGGCACCCTAAAATAATCTGAGTCCTTTTGTGGGGCATTGAGAAGACCTCTGTCATGGGAGAGGTGTTCGCCTACAACATCTTCTCTGAGTATATTTACCTCTGTAGACATTGTGGTAAGGGGCTCAACACCCTCAGTGTCTACTTCATTGAGCTGTTCTTCCCAATCAAGAATTTGGCTCATATCTTTTTGCATCCTTTCTGCACTTTCTTCATCAAACTGAAGTCGTGCAAGGTGAGCAATTTTCTTAACTGTGTTTAAATCTACTTTCATATTTGATTAGCAATTTTTACGGAATCCAATGAAGGGTTGTCCTTCCAAAGCTGGTCCTGAATGAGTTGATATGTCTTGTTTTTAAGGTCCTGTAAATCTTTGGAATTGAGGCCTTCAGTCGAAATTGGAGGATGGATGATTAGTTTTCCTTTTTTGAAATCCATCAACAATTTTCCATTGTCGGGTAAAATTAAATGATTATATGATAAGGTTACAGGAATAATAGGGATTTGTTTGTCTATAGCCAATGTAAATGCCCCATCCTTGAACTTGTGAAGAGTAGGAGGGTTGTCGGAAACAATACCACCTTCAGGAAAAATGACTATGCTGCTGCCATTTTCAATAGCATTTTTGGCCCTTATCAATACTTCTCCTCTGCTTTTAAGACTTTCCCTGTTGACAGCAATATGAAGTTTTCGAAAATAAAACCCAAAAAGGGGGATTTTCCGGATGGAGCTTTTGCCAACAAAGACAACGTCTCCAGGCAATAGACCCATCATGGCAATATCCAGGTAAGAAAAATGATTGGCAATAAAAACATATGATTGCCCTTTTTTAATATGCTTACGTCCTTCCACTTTTACTGGAAGAAAAATTAAGGCGAAGAAAATATTAGCCCAGGCCCTGTTGATCTTCCTTCCGAAGGCCTGAAATCCCGGAATGAAAATACATAGCACCAGGAAAGGGAAAAGTATCAGGAAACTGATACAAAAAACCAACAAGACATATGCTGAGTATAATGTTCTAAAAAAAAGCATGCTTATTTGTTTACCATATGGTCTGCAACTTTGGTAAAATAGGCGGAGATATGCTCTATTAAATCTTCAGACAAATCTAAGGACTTCATTGATTTTTGCATACATGCTAACCAGGTGTCGCGTAGGGATTGATCTATTTCCCATTGAAAATGTCTTTTCCTCAACATTGGATGTCCCCTCTTTTCGAGATAAGTATGGGGTCCTCCGAATACGTGGATTAAAAAGAGGAAAAGTCGTTCCTCTGCAGGTGCAAGATCTTTTGGATATAAATTTCTTAAGTCAGGATGAAGCTTGACTTCTTGGTAAAAGTTATGGACAAGACTTTTGATTTTGTCCTCTCCCAAAACTTCATAAAGCGTTTGAGCTTGATTCATGCGCCGAAGATAGGAATAAATCCAATTTGAGTAACGTGCGGGGGATTTCTCCAGATCAAACTTTTTTGACTCTGAGTGATGTTCCCTCGGTGCTGATCACTTTTACCCTTTCACCCTTATCAATGAACTCACCTCTAGAATAAGCATCATAGATTTCATCATCAATGCTTATTCTGCCGCTAGGCATAAGTCTCGTCAATGTGATACCTTCCTTTTGCAGCAAAGAGTCTCCATAAAAAGAGGAGGTATATCCTTCACTTCGCTTTTGTGTAGTGGCTAAAGAGATGGTTCTAAATGCCCCCCATTGATTTACTTTTGGAGCGAGGAAAAATATCAAAGCGATAGCTACAATTGCAGCAAGAATTACGGTGAGTAAGGCTGCAAATAGGTCTCCTGATGGTACAAATGTGAAATCGAAAGCATCATTTGGTACCATACCCAAAGTAAGTCCTGTAAGGACACAGAGGATGCCGAGAATCCCGAAAATCCCAAAACCTGGCACCACAAATATCTCCAATAAGAGTAATATGACTCCAACAATAAATACAGCTATCTCCCAATTGGCAGCGAGTCCTGTAAGGTAGTAGGGGATAAAATATAGAATTATGGCTATCAAAGAGGCTGCCAGAGGGAAGCCAACTCCCGGAGTCTGAATCTCAAAGTAAATCCCTGCGAAAATAATGAGGATCAAAAAACCACTTACAGCTGGATTTAGGAAAAAAGCAACGATTTGCTCTACGTTAGAGGTTTGATGCTTGATAAGTTCATAATCTTCAATGCCTTGTAGCGCAATCACTTCTTCTATGGAATTGGCCATTCCCTCGCAAAAACCATTTGCGATAGCTTCAGACGCTGAAAAGGTAATCACACTCCCTGCTGTCGATACGCCATCAACTTCCAGTTTTTCATCCACCATAGCCTCTGCGATTTTGGGATTTCTTCCTTTTGCTTCAGCGGTAGAGCGCATCATAGAACGCATATAGGATTGGTACTTGTCAGGAGCAGCATCCCCTCCGCCACCCATCACTACGGTGGCAGCCCCGATGCTTGCACCATTCGCCATATAGATACTGTCACAAGCGATGGAGATCAATGCCCCAGCTGAAGCCGCGTCTTTGTTGATCCAGACATGAATGGGTACTCTTGATTCCAGGATCATTGTCCGAATGTCATCAGCGTCATTTACAGCTCCTCCATAGGTGTCCATTTCTATAAGAATCAAGTCAGCTTTGCGTCTTTCGGCATCCTCAAGTGCAAGCTTCACTTTTCGGTTCATCCTGGGATCAATGTTGTCTTTAATTTCAAAAACATAGACTAAGGGCTTTTGATTGGTCAAGGTATCTTGGGCCAAGGCTTTAAAAGTAGGGCCACTTACCAAGATTATAAGCAGGAAAAACAGGTTTCTCATGTAAGTTGAATTTGGAACATGAATATACCAATTTATCCCTTAAAAGCTTTTTTATAAATAAGGAAGCTTGATTTTGCGAAAGTCAAGTAGTCTCTTTTACTAAAGGTTTGTTCCAGATATTGATTTTGTCTTACTTTAGCCACAAAAAAATTAAGATTATGATTAAAAGGATGATACTGTCAGTCTCTTTATGCTTTGGGTTGATGCTCAATGTCCAGAGTCAGACAGAACGCTTTCAGCAGAAGGTAAAATATGAAATGGATGTGATGATGGATGTAGCTTCTAATAAATATAGAGGGACCCAGAAATTACAGTATACCAATAATTCTCCTGATACTCTTTTCAGGGCATTTTATCATCTATACTTCAATGCATTTCAGCCTAACAGCATGATGGATGTCAGGTCTAGGACAATTGCTGATCCGGACAGAAGAGTGATGGATAGGATTCAGAACCTTACGCCAGATCAGATAGGTTATCTGAGGGTCAACTCATTGAAAATAGGTGGTAAGCCAGCTGTTTTCGAACATGTTGAGACCATTCTTGAAGTAGATCTTCCAGAGCCAATCATGCCGGGTGCGACAGTTGTATTCGATATGGAATTTGAAGGGCAGGTACCTCTCCAGGTCAGGAGGGCTGGGAGAGATAATGCTGAAGGCATTCGGTATTCAATGTCTCAGTGGTATCCTAAAATGGCTGCATACGATATCCGGGGATGGCATGCCAATCCTTATGTAGGAAGGGAATTTTATGGGAACTTTGGGGATTTTGATGTAAAAATCACCATTGATAAAACCTATATCCTAGGAGGTACCGGGTACCTGCAGAATCCCAATGAAATTGGCTACGGGTATGAGACTGCCGGCGCAAAAGTGAATAGGCCAAAGGGTAATTTGTTGACATGGCATTTTGTTGCACCTAATGTCCACGATTTCATGTGGGCTGCAGATCCTAAATATACTCATGAAAAAGTACAGATCGAGAATGGTCCAATGCTGCACCTGTTGTATGTGAAAAACGAACAGACAGCAGAAAATTGGTCCAAGCTAAAGGGCTACACCGTAGAAGCCATAAATTACATGAGTGACAATTTCGGCAAATATCCTTATGAACAATTCAGTGTCATTCAAGGAGGGGATGGAGGTATGGAATACCCTATGGCTACACTGATCACCGGCCACAGGAATTTAAGGAGCCTTGTAGGTGTCACTGTCCACGAACTGATACACAGCTGGTATTACGGTGTGTTGGGATTCAATGAATCATCCGAACCATGGTTGGACGAGGGATTTACCACTTGGGGTACAAGCGTGGTCATGGATGCTGTATTTGAGAAGGAAGAAGGATTTGTTCAGGATGGAGCATATAAGTCTTATTTCAGACTTGCTCAGGCTGGATATGAAGAACCACTCACTACGCATGGAGATCATTATAATCTCAATTCTGCCTACGGTCCAGGGACTTATAATAAAGGAGCAGTGTTTGTCGAACAGTTGGCTTATGTAATAGGCAAGCAGAACTTTGATCGAGCCATGATGCGATTGTGGAACGATTGGAAGTTTAAACATCCAAATGGCAATGATGTAATCAGAATTATGGAGAAAACCAGTGGACTGGAATTGGACTGGTACTATGATTACTTTATTGCATCTACCAAGACAATTGATTATGGTGTGAAAGCGGTAGAGGCGGCAGGTGAAAATACCAAAATCACCCTGCAGCGTATCGGGATGATGCCAATGCCACTTGACGTAGTCGTGACTTATCAGGATGGGAGCAAAGAGACCATCTACCTTCCTTTGGTAATCCAAAGAGGGAACAAGCCAGAAGAGCCTGGTATGCCAAAAAGAGTGATGACTGAGAGATGGCCTTGGACTAACTATACCAAAGAAGTGATACTGAATAAACCTATTTCCGCTGTAAAATCAGTTGAAATTGACCCTAGCTTAAGGATGGCTGATGTCAATAGGTCGAACAACATTATGGAAGTATCTACACAGATACCCAAAAAATAAAGCAAATAAAAAAGGTGACTTGAGAGTCACCTTTTTTATTTTTGAATTAAGCGTTCTTTTTGTCTTGAACTTCCTTACGGATATCCTGAGCCAAAGTCTTAAGATCTTGCATGCCTTTTCTTACACGGGTACCAGCAGCCTGGTTGTTTTTTTCATAAAACTTTTCGAAGTCACCTTCAAGACCCATAATAAGTTCTTTGATTTCGTTGAATCTACTCATAGTAAAAGTTAATTTTTAGGTTGATGATAAGTTTATTTTTTGCGTCAATATAGCTAAAATGTTGTTAAAACAACAGAATCACGCCTTTTTTTGATTTTTATTCACCGAAAGAAGTAGCTAATTCGGTTGATCTGTAATACCCGCTTGTAAGTTTGTCTTTAATTGCTTCAAAAGCGGCAATGGTTTCGGCAACATCTTCTAGTGTATGGACTGCTGTTGGGATCAACCTTAAGATAATCATGCCTTTAGGTATAACTGGGTAAATTACAACTGAGCAGAATATGCCATAGTGTTCTCTCAGATCACGGGTCAGGGAAGCTGCTTCACCTACAGTTCCATTCAATACTACAGGTGTAACGGGTGAGTTAGATTTTCCTATGCTAAAACCTTTTTCAATTAGACCGTTTTTCAGTGCATTGACGATTTCCCAAAGTTTATCTTTCAATTCTGGTTGGGTACGGAGCAACTCAAGTCTTTTCAAAGCACCTTCTACCAGTAACATAGGCAGCGACTTTGCAAAGATTTGAGACCTCATGTTGTATTTAAGGTATTGGATCACATGAGCATCACCTGCGATAAAAGCACCTATAGATGCCATTGATTTGGCAAATGTAGAGAAGTAAAGATCTATTTGATCTTGAACCCCTTGCTCTTCCCCTGTTCCAGCACCAGTTTTTCCCATGGTGCCAAATCCGTGAGCATCATCCACAAGCAACCTGAATTCATATTTTTCTTTTAGTTTGACAATTTCTGCCAATCTACCTTGGTCTCCTGTCATGCCAAATACGCCTTCGGTAATGACCAGAATGCCCCCACCTGTCTCTTCAGCAAGTTTTGTTGCTCTTTGAAGCTGTTTTTCGCAGTTTTCAATGTCATTGTGTGGGAATACATAGCGCTTACCCAAATGCATGCGTAGTGCATCAATGATACATGCATGACATTCGCTATCATATACGACGACATCTTTTCTATCCAAAATAGAATCAATGACTGACATGATACCTTGATAGCCATAGTTCAGTAGGTAAGAACTTTCTTTTCCTACAAACTCAGCCAGCTCTCTTTCAAGTTGTTCATGGAGGTCTGTTTGTCCTGACATCATCCTAGCACCCATAGGGTAAGCTGCACCCCATTTAGCAGCCGCATCTGCATCTGCTTTTCTAATTTCAGGATGATTGGCTAGGCCCAAATAATTGTTTAAGCTCCAGGTCAATACTTCCTTGCCCATGAATTTCATTCTAGGGGCTATTTCTCCCTCAAGCTTTGGGAATGTAAAATATCCTTCTGACAAAGATGAATGTTTGCCTAACGGACCTAAATTGGTTTGAAGTTTTGTGAATAAATCCAATGTATTGTATTGTTTATAAAGTACAAGCTGATGTCGAATTTTGATGTTTTAAATCCGCCAAAAGTAATATAATTTGTCCATCCCTGCAAAAAACCTACCCCAATTCCGTTTTTCTTTCACTAACTCGGATTTATTTGTTTACTTCGTGAAGAAAGCTTTTTCAGAAGATTTAAAACCCGAATATGCGTAAAATAAACAAACTTTTGGTCGCCAACAGAGGAGAGATCAGCCTCAGGATCATGCGCACAGCGCGAGAAATGGGGATCCAGACAGTCGCTGTGTATAGTGAGGCTGACAGAAATGCACCTCATGTCCGATTTGCCGATGAGGCAATTTGCCTTGGACCTGCACCTTCCTCCCAGTCTTACCTCAACAGTGATGCTATTATTCAAGTATGTCATGATCTGAAGGTTGATGCTATTCATCCCGGTTACGGATTTTTATCAGAAAATGCTGAATTTGCAGCTAAGGTCGATAAAGCAGGGATCATATTTGTAGGTCCATCACCTGAATCCATCCGTGTGATGGGCAGTAAGTTGGCAGCCAAAAATGCTGTTTCAAAATATGGAATTCCCATGGTTCCAGGTACAGAAGAGGCGATAGATGATATTCCCAAAGCTAAGGCTACCGCCAAATCAATAGGATATCCGATTTTGATCAAAGCAAGTGCAGGAGGTGGAGGTAAAGGAATGAGGATAGTCAATAATGAAGAAGAGTTTGAAGAACAAATGCAACGTGCCATTTCTGAGGCGCAATCTGCATTTGGGGATGGAGCTGTATTTATAGAAAAGTATATTACTTCTCCCAAGCATATTGAGATCCAGGTGTTGGGTGACCAACATGGGCAGATTGTCTATCTTTTTGAAAGAGAATGTTCTGTACAGCGTAGACATCAAAAGGTTATTGAAGAGGCTCCCTCAGCGGTGGTTTCACCTGAAATGCGGAAAGCAATGGGGGAAGCAGCTGTGAAAGTAGCTCAGGCATGTAATTACTATGGTGCAGGTACTGTTGAGTTTATTGTGGACGAGAAGCTTGATTTTTATTTCTTGGAAATGAATACCCGACTTCAGGTTGAACATCCTGTGACTGAAATGATAACTGGAAAAGATCTTGTGCGTGAACAGATTTTAATAGCAGAAGGTAATGCGCTTGGGTTCAAACAGGAGGATCTTAAAATCCATGGACATGCAATCGAAATCCGGGTATATGCAGAAGATCCCAGAAACAATTTTTTGCCGGATATCGGTAAGCTTGTTACATATCGAAAACCCCAAGGACCAGGAGTAAGGGTAGATGATGGTTTTGAAGAGGGCATGGAAGTCCCTATTTACTATGATCCAATGATTGCCAAACTTATTGTCCATGATAGCAACAGAGAAGCGGCTATTCAAAAAATGATCAAGGCAATAGATGACTATTCCATCACAGGAATTGAGACCACTTTGCCTTTTTGCCGCTTTGTGCTTGAGCATGAAGCCTTCCGCAATGGGCAGTTTGATACCAAATTCGTGGAAAATTATTTTACTCCAGAAAAGCTTGATATTCAATGGGAAGAGGATGAATTGAAACTTCTTGCCGGTTTGGCGGTGGAAGTTTTTGAAAAATCCAGGTTGATGTTGAAACCATTAAGTAGTCCATTAGGAGGTGGTAATGTACAAACCAAGTGGAAAAACCGGTTGATCTGATGGCTGAAATATTACCGTTGAAAGCATTTAGGTATCATCCTAGCTTCAATGCACAGATGGAGGAGCTTATCAGCCCATTGTTTGATGTAGTTTCAGAAAAACAAAGGGAGGCTTTGTACCAAAAACCTTACAATAGCATCCACCTATCTGTACCTAAAGGGGATCAACCTACTGAGGAGGCGAGGCAATTGTTAGCTAAGTGGAAAGAAACTCAAGTCATCATGCAGGATCCCATTCCGGGAATCTATGTGTATTATCAATATTTTAGACTCCCAGGTGAGGAAAAGGAATCCTGTAGGAAAGGTTTTGTAGCCCAAATTAAGGCCTATGATTGGTCAGAGAATGTGGTGCTTAGGCATGAAAACACCATTGCAAGTTCAGTTAATGACCGCATAGAGCTGCTTAATGCAACATCATTTCAACCCAGTCCTACACATGGATTGTATGAAGATCAATACCATATTCTGGAGCCATATATGGATAAGGCAATAGAAGATCCTATTTATGACTTAGAAGATTACCAAGGTGTAAGAGAAGTATTGGCTGTCATACATGATGTGGATACAATCCGTAAATTTTTGAATGTTATCAAAGACAAACAAGTGATTTTGGCTGATGGTCACCATAGGTATGAAGGAGCCATTGCCCATAGGAAAGAGCAGGCGTCATTGAATCCGGATCATCAAGGGGATGAAGGATACAATTACCACATGATGTACTTTACCAATGCCCATTCCAAAGACCTTAAGATATTACCTACACATAGGATTTTCTATAATATACCTTTATCAGAGTCAGCACTATTGGAGAAGTTGACTCCATATTTTACTGTCAGAAAATTAAATGATGTAGATGAAATAGGAGAGTTGCTCTTACAAAGGCAGTGGGCTTTTGGTTTGGTTTTTAAAGATCAGGCGTATAAAATCCGGCTGATTCCGGAAGTTATCAATCAATATGAGGTAGCTATGCCTAAAGCAGTAAAACAGCTTGATCTGATGGTTCTTCATTATTTTTTTATAGAAAAAGTTCTGGGAATTCCCTTAGAACGACAGAGGTTTTGGGACAATCTTTCCTATGAAAGAAATTTGAGAAGATGTATTTCCGAAGCTCAAGATGGGAAGGCAAGCTTCTGTGTCATTACCAAAGATGTAACTATGCAGCAAGTCCTTGAAGTTTGTAAATCAGGCTTCACCATGCCTCAAAAGTCTACCTATTTCTATCCCAAAACACTCTCGGGACTCTTATTTGCCTCAATTGCTCCAGAGGATTTTCAGTTTCCATATGAAGTTTTTACGGTATGATCCAACCAAATAAAAGATTGATCCTTGCATCTAAGTCTCCTAGAAGAAGGGAACTTCTGGAAGGGCTGCAATTGAATTTTGATATCAGAACAAAAGATACTTTAGAGGATTTTCCCAGTAACATGCCTGTCAATGAAGTGGCGTCTTATCTATCAAAAGTCAAAGCAGATGCTATGAAAGCTGATATGTATGAAGATGAAATTATCATATGTGCGGATACGGTTGTTCTGTTTGACGGGGCCATTCTTGGAAAACCTGAATCTGCCGAAGAGGCGAAAAGTATGTTGAATCGATTATCAGGTCAGGTTCATGAAGTCATTACGGGTGTCACTGTTATGGATAAAATCACTTCAGTCACATTTGAGGACAAAGCGCTAGTCCATTTTAAGAGGTTGTCAAAAGAGGAAATCAATTATTATATTGAACAATATGCACCATACGACAAAGCCGGGGCGTATGGCATACAAGAATGGTTAGGATATATCGGAGTGGAAAAAATCGAAGGATCCTTTTATACTGTAATGGGACTTCCTGTCCATAAACTATATGCTGTTTTAAAAAATTTTTAATTCTAGAAGCTAGTTGCAAATGAGTTTTTGGATGACCTAAAAGCAGAAGGGGCTGTCATAAAAGTGACAGCCCCTTCTGTTATATTATGGTTTCTTTTCCTCTGTGGGTTTAGTGACTTTCACTTTGTCGTTATCTTTGAGCTGCTTGCTGACCACGAAGTATGGGCCAGAAATCACTTCTCTACCTTCTTCTAAACCTTCAAGAACTTCAATGTTGTCAAAATCTGAAATACCTGTTTTGATTTCGATCATTTTGGCCCTTCCATTTTCTACAACGAAGACAAGTTCTTTATTTTTTGAAGTTCCATCTGACGCGGTGTTGGTTTGATCTTCTCTTGTGGTCACAGCTGCTAAAGGAACTGAAAGCACATTGTCTTTTTTCTGGGTAATGATATCAACACTGGCTGTCATACCTGGTCTAAAAGGGTATTTGTTTTTCTCGGTAATTAGGCTTGCGTAAGATTCGTTCAAAATCCTGATTTTCACTTCAAATTCTGTTACAGCATCAGGGCTAGCTTTGGTATTGGCTGAATTTGCAATAGAAGTTACCAGGCCTTTGAATTTTTTTCCAGATGCTGCATAAGAATCCACATCAATAATTGTGGTGTCTCCCAGACTGATCCTGACAATGTCATTTTCATTTACATTTACCCGAACTTCCATCCTTGAAAGGTCAGCAATTCTCAGCATTTCGGTTCCTGCCATCTGTTGGGTTCCAACTACACGCTCTCCTTTTTCTACCAGAAGTTTAGATACCGTACCTGTTACCGGTGCATAGACATTTGTCAGTCTTAGGTTTTCTGCAGCTTCATTAACAGTAGCTTGAGAGCTTTTGACTATATATTCAGCCCCTAGAACTGATTGTTTTGCAGCGTCTAAGTCATTCTGAGCTGTAAGGAAATTGGCTTGAATTTGTTCAAAATCAGCATCAGAAATTACCTTATCCTGGTGAAGTTTTTGGTTTCTCTTGAATTCAAGTTCTGCTCTGGTAAATTGAGCTTCAGCTCTTTTAAGGTTAGCTTTAGATTGTGCAAGGTTTGCCATCTGCTGGTTGAGATTTGCACGGCTTCTGTCCAAGGCAGAAATAAAGTTGTCGGGTCTGATTTTTACCAGAAGTGTACCTTGGCTTACTGAATCGCCCTCCATGACGTTGAGTTCAATAATTTCTCCAGCGACATCCGGACTCAGTTTGACTTCAATTTCGGGTTCAACCACACCTGAAGCACTTACTTTTTCGACTATTGAGGTTTTTTTGACTGTGGAGGTTTCTATGTTCGTTTCTTTTTCACCACCGATCCATCCAGCAGACCGAGCTATCAGTGCGAACACAATTACAAAACCAAGCACACCCAATAAGATGTAGATGAGCTTGTTAGACTTTTGCTTTGCCATAAGGGGAGTAAATATTATAGTGTAATAGGGTTTCCTAAATAAAAGTCAAGGATCTTGACTCTGAATATATAGCGGTACTTAGCGCTTACTAGATCCGCTTGTGCATTGAAAAGGTTGTTTTGGGCAACTTGGAAATCGACAGAATTAATGGCTCCTGATTCAAAACGCTGCTTGGCTATCCTAAAGGCTTCTTCCAAAGATTCGACCCTTGTGATTGAAGCGCGGTAGGATTGTCTTGCAGCTACGGCATCTGTATAGGAGCTTTCTATATCTTGTCTGAGTTGAAGTTTGACCTCCTGCTCGTTGATTTCGCTTAACTTCTTCTGAAGCCTTGCTCTTTGCAAACCTGCTTTATTTCTGAAATTGGAAAAAATGGGGATGTTGAGTTGGAAATTTGCTGAATTGGAAAAGTTGTTTTGAATCTGTGTCCCAAAACTAGCAGTCTCTCCGAGAAAATATTGGTCAACGTAGTTCGAAAAAGCACTTGCGCCAAATCCTAATGTCGGATAAAATGCCCCTTTCGATATTCGAACCCCGTATTCGGCACTTTCTATACCTAATGCAGCTGCTTTTATCTGTGGCATGGCTTCAAGAGCAATTGCGAAGATTTCATCTACATCTGATTCTGTGAGCGTTTGGCTTTCTGCTTCCAATTCTGGAGCTACTACCTGAAGGGATTCATTGAAAGGAATGAGCAAGGCCTGAGCAAGATTCAGTTTCGCAATCCTTAAATTATTGGTGGCATTGATAACTTCAAGTTCATTGGTGGCATTTTGTGCCTGAATATCTAATTTGTTTGCTAAAGGTTGGGAACCAGCTTCAACAAGTCTAGTGGTGATGCTAAGCTGTTCTTTTGTACTGTTGAGCTGCGACTGGGCGATTTTCAACTGTTCTTCAGCAAAAAGCACATTGATAAACAGGTTGACCACATTTAATGTGACATTATTTTCAGCAGTTGCGATGTTGGTTTTCGAAATTTCTATGTTGGTTTTTGCCTGTCTTAAGGAATTTGCTATTTGCTGACCTGCAAACAATGTGACATTTGCATTTCCGAAAAGATTGATGTTGCCAATTCTGTTGTTTTCAAACAAGTTGGTGACAGGGTTGATAGATCGACCCCATCTATAACCTGAACTTGCCCCCGTAGAAAAGGAAGGTAGGCGCTGTCCTGAAATTTCAGTCAATGAAGCTTCATTGGTATAGAGGTCTATTTGACTTCTTTGAAGATTTAAGTTGTTCTCCAAGGCGAGTTCTACAGCTTTTTCCAAGGTGAGTGAATTTGGATCAGATTGGCCAAAAACACCCGAATAGGTGAGCAGTGAACAGACAGTGAAAAATAAGTAAATTTTTTTCATATTAAAGATCTATATCGGGTATGTAAATCAATTCTTGGATCCAAGTAAGGCTCTTCAGGTACTCTAGGGTCATAGGCCTGATGCCGCTATCCATTTCTATCACGTGACAGGCCATGTCGTTTTTTCCTTTTCTTGAAACTGACATGGTTGCTATATTGGTTTTTTCCTGGGCTATTACGCTAGAAATAAATGCAATTGCTCCAGAGACATCTTCTGCTTTGATGATTAAAGTATGGGATTGAGCTGAAAAATCGGCTGTAAAACCGTCATATGTAGCAATATTGATAATGCCTCCTCCGAGACTTTCACCAATTACTTCAATATGCCGGTCTTCTTTGGTCAAATTCAGTTTTATAGTATTCGGATGATAAACTGATGCATTACCAACGGATTTGAAACTGTATTTTAACCCGTTTTCTTGAGCAATTTCCAGTGCATTTTTAATTTTGGGTTCATCTGTTCGGAAATCCATGAGTCCTGCAATGATGGCTTTGTCACTTCCGTGTCCCTCGTAAGTTCGTGCAAATGAATTGTAAAATGTAATTACTGCTTCATCTGGTGTTCCCCCCAAAATTCTGATAGCAGCTCTTGCAATCCGAACAACACCAGCTGTATGTGAAGACGAAGGCCCTATCATTACCGGTCCGATCATATCAAAAACGCTGCTTTTAGTGCCCATTTAATCCCTAATTCAATTAATATGCTAATGTAACAACTTAAAAGTATTTAATTGGTACAAATACACAGACGAAGGAAATTAGCCGTTGAATGTGGTTGGATTTAAGTATTTTTAAGAATTCAAACTTGATACAACTCCATTCATTGAGCGATAACGGACAGTAAAATGAACGCTTTTGAGACAATTTTCTATTTTAAAAAGCCGCAAGGTGAGTGGCAGCTTCAGCCACTTCAATTCCACAATCGCGCCTTCATGTTTGGTGATGGACTTTTTGAAACCATGGTTTACCATAAAGGCAGCATCAGGTTTGCATCACATCACTTTGATAGGATGATGGAAGGTTGCTTCCAGCTGGGTTTGGATGCTTCTTCTGTTTCAGCAATTGAAAATTTGGAACTGATGTTAGCTCAAGCTATACGGGCAGCTTATCCGATTCGAATACGTTGGAATGTATTCCGTTCTGGCATGGGTAAATATACGCCTGAAGATAACCAGATTATGGAATCATTGGTGATTCAACCTTTTGTTGGAGCTCCAAAAGTGAAAAACACTGGCTATTTCAGCGAGATTATCCATGTGCCCCCATCCCCTTGGAGCCATTGCAAGACCTTAAATTCCCTTACCTATGTGATGGCCAACAGAGAAAGGGCCGCAAAATTTAAAGATGAGGTAATTTTAAGGGATATTGACGGGAATATATCTGAGTCTGGAGTTGGTAATATATTTTGGAAAATAAAGGATACCTATTTCACTCCCTCCTTGGCAGCATCCTGTATAGCAGGAGTTGCAAGAAGAAATATTCTAGAGTATCTGAGAAATTCAGAAATTCCAGTTGAAGAAGGCTTATACAAAAAAGAAGACCTACTTCATGCGGAGCAGGTTTTGGTAAGTAATGCAGCAGGAATCAGCTATTTGAAAGATCTGGAGGGGCATATAATGGATATTACCCCAGATCCCAAATTGGCCAAATTGTTTGAAATACCAGAGATTTAGACTGCTACTTCAGCCTTTATGTGAGGGTGAGGATCATAATTGAGTAGCTCGAAATCTTCATATTGAAATCCGAAGATGTCTTTCACTTCTGGGTTAATTTTCATGGTAGGAAGAGGCCTGATATCTCTTGAAAGTTGAAGTTTTGCCTGCTCAAGATGGTTGCTATATAGGTGGGCATCACCGAATGTATGGATAAATTCGCCAGGCTGTAAATCACAAACCTGAGCCACCATCAAAGTGAAAAGTGCATATGAAGCAATATTGAAGGGTACTCCCAAAAACACATCGGCGCTTCGTTGATAGAGTTGGCAGGAAAGTTTTCCATCAGCCACATAAAACTGAAAAAGTGTATGGCAAGGAGGTAGAGCCATTTGATCTACATCCGCCACATTCCATGCACTTACAATATGACGTCGACTATCTGGTTTTGTTTTGATCTGGTGGATTAGGTTTTTGATCTGGTCAATTTCCCCCCCTTTACCATCCGGCCAATGTCTCCATTGGTAACCATACACAGGTCCCAGGTCGCCATTTTCATCAGCCCATTCGTTCCAGATACTAACTTTATTGTCATTGAGATATTTGATGTTGCTATCACCTTTCAAGAACCAAAGCAATTCAATGATGATCGATCTCAGGTGAAGTTTTTTAGTAGTCACAACAGGAAATCCTTTTTGCAAATCGAATCTCATTTGATATCCAAATACGCTTATGGTTCCAGTTCCAGTTCGGTCTTCTTTTTTGACACCATGGTCAAGAATATGCTGCATCAGATCATGATATTGCTTCATAAGGCAAGTGTTTTGCGGGCAAGTTAAAAAGTTTAACTGGGATTAGGAAGAAAGCTGTCCATCATAAATTCATCTTTGTTCCTGATGTTGAAGAGCATTATTGTGTGGATTATTCCTAAATTTCGGCATGTATAGCTTTGGAAAAAGAACGGCATTTGCAGGACTGGGCATTGCAGCCGGTATTTGTTTGCTGATTCTTTTGCTGCAACCTAAGCTTATTTTTGACTATGAGTTTGAAAGTCTTTTTCCTCAGGATAATCCTGAGATGTCTTTTTTCAATGCTTATCGAGAACAGTTTGGGAATGATAATGATTACCTTTTATTGGCCTTAAAAAGTGACAGATCAGTTTTCGACAGCAGTTTTTTAAATAAGGCATTTGAACTTCAAAATCGAATCGTTGAATTAGAAGGAATCCAACGCGTTTTTAGCTTGATTGATCTAGAAGAACCTATTATAAACCCTTTTGGTATTAGGTATAGGAAGGTTTTGGACTTAAACCAACCTTATCTTTCTGCTGAAAAAATCATTAAAGACCCTCAATACCGCCATCTTATCAGTGAAGATAGCAATCATCTCCTTTTTGTAATTGAACATACCCAAAAGATTGATAAAGAGGCAGGGGACCTGCTTTTTGATCAGGTGATGGGTGAAATAGCAGCCTTTACTTTTGATGAGTTTAGAATAGCGGGAAAAATTAAGGCTCAAGGTGCTTTTGTAAAGCTCATGCAAGATGAGTTTTCGTTTTTTCTCATGATCTCTTTGTTCCTGATGGTAGGGATCCTCTTGCTGGTGTTCCAGTCATGGTGGGGAGTGTTATTGCCTGTGGTGGTTTTAGGGACAGGAATAGGCTGGACGATTGCTTTGATGCTATTGACGGGTAAAGCTCTGGATGTCATGTCAGTCATGCAGCCAACAATTCTGGGGGTCATTGGCTTGGCAGCTTTGGTTCATTATTTAAACCATTATCTTCATTTATTGAGACATGGCTATAAGAAGGAGCAAGCTGTGCAGGCAACTTTCAAAGATCTTTTTCTTGCAGTTTTTTTGACTTGTATGACTACTGCCTTTGGCTTTTTTTCTTTGTATTTCACCTCTGTACCCAATTTGCAATCATTTGGGTTATATACCGGAGCAGGTGTGTTGTTGATCTTTCTGGCGGTCAATCTGATATCTCCTGGCCTGCTTTATCTATTTCCTCCTGTCAAAGCCGCAGACCAAATCAATCAGGCAAGACGTTGGCGAAATGGGTTGAGGACGGCTCTGTTATGGACGCTAAGGTTTAAGAAGACCGTTGTATGGGTGTTTGTGGGATGTACTTTAGCTTCAATTCTAGCGCTTTCGCAGGTAAAAATAAACGGATATATCTTGGATAACTTACCGGTTGAGCATGAATTGGTTCAGGATTTCATTTTCTTTGATCAGCATTTTGGTGGGTCCAAGCCTCTTGAGATATACCTGGAATCCGGAGCAAAGAGCAAGGACCTTTTGCAACTTGAATCCTTAAAAGAGATTCAAAAGCTGGAGGAATTTGTGAAGGACGAGTATGAATCTTCCGCCATCCTATCTCCTTTGACTTTGGTGAAAGCAGTCAACAAAGCCCAAAATGGTGGTAATCCCAATGCCTTTAGACTTCCAAGTGCAGGTCAGCTGGTAAAAATAAAATCACTGCTTCCTGAAATTCCGGAGAGTTATTCCACTCGGCTTACTAGTTCCGATTTTCAAAAAGGGAGATTTACCACAAGGACTGAGGACATGGGGAGCTATGCCGGAAGCAAGCTCAAAGATGCGCTGGAGAGTTTTCTTCAAAATGAAATTGACCCAGATTACTTGAGGGCGAGGCTTACAGGAACATCTTTATTGATTGATTTAAGCCATGTCACTGTCACCCAAGAGTTGGCAAAGGGACTGGGTTTGGCCTTTCTTCTAGTGGCGCTAATTGCAGGGTTGTTTTTTAAGTCTTTTAGAATAGCTTTTATGGTTTTGCTGCCCAATATTATTCCATTGTTGTGGATGTGTGGAATGATGTGGATGTTGGGAATTGAGCTGAAACTGACCACGGCAATTCTTTTTACAGTTGCGTTTGGAATTGCGGTAGATGACAGTATCCATTTTATGGCCAAGCTTAAAACAGAGTTGGATAAAGGTCGCTCATTGCTTTATGCTATCAAAAGGACATATCTGGAGACTGGGAAGGCAATTTTATTGAGTACGCTTATTCTTGTGAGTGGTTTCTCGGTGTTGATTTTCAGTAATTTTGGAGTGACTTTTTATGCAGGCGTCTTGGTGAGCTCTGCGCTGGTGTTTGCCTTACTGGCTGACATGTTGCTTTTGCCCATATTGTTGCTGCCAATGCAGCAGGTTTGGAAAAGCAAGTTCATTCGGCGGAAAGAGAATATTTAAATAATGGCTTCTCCCAATCAAACACTGCTGATACAGGATAATGATCCGAATAATCGACTTCCCTATGTGTTTTAAAATTTCGGATATTCAGAATTGTGTCGTAAAAAATATTGTCTATCCGTAAAAAGAAGAGCACCTTGTTGTAGGTAAATCCAAAGCCTTTGCCAGCTTTTTCAAAAGCATTGTCCATCAATTTGCGTAGTGTGAAGTAGGTGTAGCTGTATGGAACATCGTTGAAATCCCCCACTAAAATATTTGCATATGGGCTATTATTCATGTGTTCAGTTAGGACAGCCAATTGAGAGGCCCTAGTGACCTGACCTCGTTTTAGTTTTCCCAAAGTTTCACGGTAATTTTCTTTAATTCCAGTAAGGTTGTCAAGTCTTTCCTTATTGATACTCATTGACTCTAAGTGGGCATTATAAATTCTAATGGTATCCTTATCTACTTTTATATCGGCAAAAATAACCCCATTATTTTTAGTGGTTTCGAAGACCTTACCCTCATTGATAATCGGATATTTACTAAAAATTGCCATTCCGAAAGAGCGTTTTTTGGGATCACCCTCTAAGATTTGATAGGAATAATGGTAACCTTCATCCCGGCCCAGAATTTTCAGTGCATTTCTGGAAGGTGTTGTATGGTCTTGGTAAAATTCCTGAAAGCACTTTACACTTGAAGGATTGTCCTTTAGCCATTTAAATAGATTTTGTCTGCTGTCGGATTCTTCTTTGTAATTTCTGTTATAGGAAAACAAATGCACATTATAAGTCAATACTGAAAATCCATCCGGATTCCCTTTGTCTTCACGGAACTGAAAAGTAATTCCTACAAAATGCCAACCCGCAATGATTACGATCAAAGGCAATATGGCAAGCTTTCTTTTGGCTAATATCAAGAAGATAAACAGAAAGGCATTGATGACGAGCAATAAAGGAATGGTGAGTGTAATCAGACCTATGTAAGGAAAATATTCTGGAGAAATATAGACGCTGAAAAAAAGGATCAGGGAGGTTATAAAAAGAATTGCTGTAATAAACCGAACCATGAATGAGGGATTTTTTTCACGAAATTAGTTGGATTAAGGCTGAATCCAAGGTCTGGAATTAAATTGTATAGAAAGAGGCTGTCTCATTTTCATCTTAAACTTCCTAAAGAAAGAGTTGATATTTTACCATGTGGAATGAATTCGGGCCTGCCCTTCCAAGATTAATTTAAGAAAAGGGAGAAGACACGAATGTGCTAAGGTAAACACAGAAAATCCAAATATTTAGGGACAGCCTCTTTTATGCTTTTTACTTGATCAAAATCAATTTGGATTGCGGTTCAATCAAATACCTGGCTCCGTCCTTAGTTACAACGGCAGTTTCTTCCACTGACATTGTTTTCGTACCGCCACCGGGCACTTTCCAAGCATGGAAACCATCAAAGGCAAAAAGCATTCCTTCTTTTAAAGGTTTTACTGCCGTGGGTCGAACACTTGGATCAGGCAATAAGCCGCCTCCTAGGTTTGGTCCGATATCATGTGCGACATATCCTACAGGGTGGCCAGTACTCCACATGACAGGTTCAGATCCTCTCTCAGCCATCCAGTCTCTTTGTGCTTTGTCAACCTGATATCCTAAAACCCCTGGTTTCATAGCAGCAAGTGCGATTCTATTTCCACCAATCGATGATTCAAAATAATACTGCACGGAATCAGGAGCAGTGGTCTCACCTTCCCGTAAAACATAAGCAAAACGCTGAATGTCGGAGACCCACATGTCATAGACCCGGATTCCGAAATCTGTTTGAATAACATCTCCAGGCATGATGACTTTGTCAGTAGAATGTGAGTGGCCCCGGTCCAATCCTGAATTGACATTGGGGTTTTGATCAGGAGACCAACCATCTTTGACTCCATATGCTTCCATTTTTTTCTTCAGAAATCTTGCAACATCTGCATCGGTAGATTTTCCGGGTATAACTTGCCGATAAGCCTCTTCTTGCCATTGGGCAGTAAGTTCAGCGGCTTTGGTCATGATCTCTATTTCAGCAGGAAGTTTAACAGCAAGCCATTCATAAATCAATTCATCTGCAGAGATTAATGAAGTGGAAGCGTTACCCAAAGCTTTCTCGAGGGTTTGTCTTTGTGTAAAGCTTAAGCCATCTGCTATTTCATTGTCAAATGAGCTGTTGACGGCAATAGTTTTAAAATTTTGCTCGCTGATCCATGCAGCTGCATCTGAAATGGCTGATTTCCCTCTTTCAACAGGAATAACTTCATCATGGATTTTTAGATCTGCTAGAGCTGTGGCTTCACCTATTGGAGAAAAAACCATGGATTTAACTTGATCTGAAGCTCGGTAGAAAATGAAAACGGCGGTTCCACCTGCATTTTCCCCGCCGATATGATGGGCGATAGGGTCATTGTTGTTTTCTCTACAGATGATTAACCAAGCATCTGCCCCTGCGGTCTCCATGGCAGCAGGCAATAAGTTCTTGATTCTTTCTTTCCGAATTTCAGGCCAAGGACTAGGACCTGTAAAGGGATTCTCCTGTATAATTTCTTCTTCTGGGGATTGGGTACAGGAATGCAATAATAGAATATTGCAGGATAAGGCTAGTACTAAAGCCAGAGCATAATGGTTTTTCATGTTTGGAAGGAATGAATGATCGGCAGTTTATCTGACCAAATTAATCAATAAATACCAATGTTGGAGAATAGAGTCTAATCGATTTTGCCAATATTGTTTTGAAAGGTATAAACACTCAACAGGGATTAGCCCTAAAAAGCAGTTACTATAAATTTTGAATTGAAAAAAATATTTATCTTCGGACTATTAAATACAACCCATATGAAAAAACAAAACCCAGTGTTATTAGCGCTATTAATAGCCGGAATGGCCTTATTCATCAATTGCAGCGGTGAAAAAACTTCTGATACCACTGAAACAGAAGTGGCTGAAATGGAAGAAACTCCCAAGAAGGAAGAAAGAGCCAGCCCTTTAAGAACACTTGAAGGAACAATCGGTGGCAAGAAATTAACCATACAGTATGGTGCTCCTTCAGTAAAAGGAAGAGTCATTTGGGGAGATTTGGTGCCTTACAACGAAGTTTGGAGAACAGGGGCAAATGAATCTACCTACGTGGATTTTGAAAATGACATGGAAGTGGAAGGACAGACGCTTGCAGCAGGCAGGTATTCCTTGTTTACCATACCTAAAGCTTCTGGAAAATGGACTGTAATTTTCAATTCAGAATGGGATTTGGAACATGGCCATTTTCAATATAAGCAGGAAAATGATGTGCTGAGGGTTGAATCTTCACCTGTTTTTGAAGGAGAAAGCCAGGAGCAGCTGAGTATAGCAATAGAATCACCAGGCATTGTTGTGCGCTGGGAGAAAATGAAATTGCCGATATCAATTCAATAAGCAAAATTATCACAGGCTGTCTCCAAAAGGACAGCCTTTTTTTTACAGTGCCGGATGAATCTCATTGCGACGACCATTGCAATGGCCTATTCTTGATTTTGGATTAGGCTATTTTTTTCACCCAATAAGCCAGAATAGTATGATCAATTGATAAAATAGCCTAAAATTGTAAATAGGTCACCCTGAATACACTGTGATGAAATACATCTTGTTTCTTTTATCATTTTCTCTGACGCTAGGTCTTGCAATTTGTTTATCCCTTCCTTTTGGTACTATACCTCCAATAGGGCATCTTTTGGACCCTCACCACGGGTTTTGGCAAAATTGCCTGAGCGAAGATGAACTTGCCGATGAGGAGGTTACTATTTCAGGATTAACTGACCTGGTTTCAGTAGTTTATGATGAACAGCTTATCCCTCACATTTTTGCCCAAAATGAAGAAGATCTTTTTCGTGTTCAGGGTTATGTAACTGCCCAACATCGGCTTTGGCAAATGGAATTTCAAACCAGGGCAGCAGCAGGAAGATTGTCTGAAATTGTTGGTGAAGTGGCGTTGGATTTGGATAGGATGACAAGGAGAAAAGGGCTTGCATTTGGTGCGGAACGGACTTTGATATATTTGCAAGAAGAAGCACCTGAAACTTTCCGTTTGATGGAGGCCTATTCAGCAGGAGTGAATCAATACATCGATCAACTGAACACGGCTAGACTTCCTATAGAATATAAGTTGCTCAATTACCGTCCAGAACCTTGGAGTCCATACAAAACTATCCTGCTGCTAAAATATATGAGTGATATGTTGGTAGGTGATAGAGATTTGGAATATACCAACATGCGCAAAATCCTTGGTCAGGAGATGATGGATAAGCTTTTCCCTGATTTTCCTCTAAATAATGATCCTGTAATTGAGGCAGACAAAGTTTGGGATTTTGAAGCTAAGCCTGTCATTGTTCCTGACAGTATCCCATACCCTGATGATAGTATAGTTTTAGATCCTTTGCCACAACCTGAGCCCGGAATAGGTTCCAACAACTGGGCTGTTTCGGGCAGTAAGACCAAAAGTGGTAACCCTATATTAGCTAATGATCCACATCTCAGTCTGAACCTTCCTTCATTATGGTACGCGTTACAATTGAGTACCCCTGAATTTACAGTGAAAGGGGCCTCCCTGCCAGGCGCCTTAGGAATCATTTCAGGGTTCAATACCAATATTGCATGGGGTGTGACCAATGCCACTAGAGATGCTAGAGATTGGTATCAGATCAAGTTTAAAGATGATTCTAGAGAAGCTTATCTATATGATGGAGATTGGCTGCCTACTACCAAGCGTCTGGAACAGATCCAGGTGAAGGGTAGGGAAGTCTATATGGATACAGTAGTGTATACCCACTATGGTCCTGTAGTCTATGATAAGAATTTTAGGAGTGACAGACAGCATGTGAATTTTGCGCTGAAGTGGACTGCACATATGGAGTCCAATGAGCAACTCACCTTTTTGTCTCTTAATAAAGGGAAAAACCATCAGGATTACCTATCCGCTCTCGAGCATTATACAGCGCCTGCACAGAATTTTGTCTTTGCAGCTAAGGATGGGGATATTGCTATGAAAGTCCAAGGAAGGTTTCCCTTGAAATGGCCGGGTCAGGGCAAATATCTTATGAAGGGCGAAGATCCGATTTACGAATGGCAGGGATTTATTCCAAATGCACATAATCCTGCTACCCTAAATCCGGAGCGGGGGTTTGTGTCCTCTGCCAATCAGCATCCTGTAGATCAGAGTTATCCATACTATGTCTTTGATCATTCTTATGAACACTACCGCAACAGGAGGTTAAATCAGCGCCTGAAAGATATGGATGAAATTACTGCAGAGCAGATGATGGAACTACAGTTTGATCAATATCATCTACATGCAGCGGAAGCATTGCCCGCGATGTTGGAGCTGATGGGCACAGATTCACTCCCCATTACTGATCCAAAAGCATTGGATTATTTTATACAGTTGAGTAACTGGAATTACAATACATTTCCCAATCAGCAAGAAGCGACGCTTTTTCATGTGTGGTGGGAGCAACTTTATGGGCAAATTTGGAATAGATACAAGATCCCGAATCTTCCCCTAGTTTTTCCAAACAAGTACCAGACACTACAATTGCTTAAAGAAGAACCCTCGCATGAGGTATTCGATGTGGTAGGAACACCGGAGTTGGAAGACGCTGGGTTTCAGGTAAGAAAATCTTTTTGGAAGATGGTGGAGGAAATGAAATTGTGGGAAGAAGAAAAGGGAGATTATGCCTGGGCAAGCTTCAAGAATACCAGTGTGCTACATTTGGTTCCTAATTTTAAATCCTTTAGCAGAACTGGAATCTATACCGGTGGTGGAAGTGGGATTCTTAATGCCACTAGCGAACGTCATGGCGCCAGCTGGAGAATGGTAGTGGAGATGGGTGACCAGGTGAGAGCTTTTGGGATTTATCCAGGTGGGCAATCAGGTAATCCAGGGAGCAAGTATTATGACAATTTCCTCAAGAAATGGTCTTTGGGAGAGTATGTTGATTTTTCCTTTAGAAAATCCGAAGATAGGGAAGGAGTGTTATTCAAAACAATATTTACCAAATAGTTATGTCCAAATCCATCCTCTTGTTTTTGACAGTTGCCTTGATCACCTATTTCCTGGGGCCTTTATTTCCTTTTTGGGTATTGATGATCTTGATTGGGATAGTTTCATTTTTTATTGGCGGAAGACCAATGCGGTCTTTTTTTGCAGCTGGCCTTGCAATGGGGCTAGTTTGGCTAGGCATCTCCCTGTGGATCAGTATCAAGACGACATCAGGCTTACCTGATCAGATGGCTGAACTTATGGGTTTGAAGAAGAGTAATTTGCTGTGGGTTGCTACTGCTTTGGTAGGGTTTCTTATCTCAGGATTCAGTGCCATGACAGGGGCATTCTTCAGGAGGTTTTTCAAGCAGAAAGTGGATGGGTATTACAGAGGGTAGGGATTAAATGCATTTATAAATTGGAAAAATCTTATTGTTAAGGAAAAGAAGCGTAGGTATTAAAAAAGATGATTTAATGTTTGTATTCGTATGAATATCGAGTACTTTTGTTACTCGTTTGGGGACATCCCTTTATGCTAGATTCATTAATCACATCTAAGACTAGGCTCAAGCTTCTGATTAAATTCTTTAGCAACAGGAATAATTATGGCCATCTTCGCGGGCTGGCTGAGGAGTTTGGAGAGTCTACCAATGCCATCCGCAAGGAGCTGAACAACCTTTCTGAGGCCGGTTTTCTTGTTAAAGTTTTGGATAAGAATAAAATTGAATATCAAGCCAATACCCAACACCCTTTATTTTCGAACCTTCAAGACATGATCCAAAAGTACCTTGGATTTGACAAGTTGCTACATGCTGTTTTGGAAAGGATGGGTTCTGTTGAGAAAGTAGTGCTGATAGGGGACTATGCTCAAGGAATAGATAGTGGGACTATAGATGTATGCATTGTAGGTAAAGAATTAAATGCTGATTACCTTGAATTGTTGAGCAGTAAGATAGAAGGTTATATTCACCGTAGAGTTCGGTTTTCAATTAAAGAAAACTTTGAAGAAAAAGGAGCTCTGGTTTTATTTAACAAGGCTTTTTAGAAAGCCTTGGCGTTTGTAGTTGACTATAATCAATAAGCACAGTAATGTGACTGAAAGGGCGAAGCTGTACCAATACATAAGTTAAATTCAGTCAATTTTCTCAATTTATTTACTCACCATAGTATTGAAAGATAGGGGTTCAATGAAAAAGATAATTTTTCCTGAATTTTCCTACATTTGAAAAACCATATGAAGAAACTTGTTTTCACATTATTGACGCTTTTTTTCACCCAAATCGTATTTGCCCAATCTTTATCTGATATCCAAAATGTCAGAGTAGATAATCTTTCAGATGCTCAAATTGAGCAATTGATTAAGAGGGCTGAGGCATCTGGGATGAACGAAAGCCAACTGGAAGCAATGGCAATTGAGCGAGGCATGCCAGCAGGAGAAGTTTCCAAGTTGAGACAAAGAATACAATCTATACGAAGTGGAGGAGGAAGGACTGCTGCAAGTTCAGGTAGTCAGAGGCAGCCAAGCAGGAATCAGCTAAGGACTGTTGAAGGATTTGAAGTGGATGACAACCTCTTTGACTCTTTAAGGAAGTCCGATCCCTATTACGACCTTACACCTACCCAAAAGAAGATCTTTGGGTATAAACTCTTCCACAACAGAGAGCTGAATTTCAATCCTAGCCTCAATGTCCCTACCCCTCCGAATTACACCATTGGAGCAGGGGATCAACTCCTAATTGATATTTATGGGGCTTCTCAACAGTCTTATGATGTGACTGTAAATCCAGATGGGAGAATTTTTGTGCCCAATGTAGGACCAATACAAGTAGGCGGGTCCACTGTTTCAGCAGCGACAGTCAGGATCAGGTCGGCATTAAGTAGAATTTATTCAGGTTTAGGAGGTAGCAATCCAAATACCTTTATGGATATCAGGTTGGGCAATATCAGGACAGTTTCTGTGTCCATGGTTGGTGAACTGAATAGACCTGGCACTTATACTTTACCCTCTTTTTCTTCTCCGTTCAATGCATTGTTTGCCGCAGGTGGTCCGAACGAAAATGGCTCATTTAGGCATATCCAAGTCTACAGGGACAATAAGTTATTGACAGAAATTGATGTTTATGAATTTTTGACAATGGGCGCATCTACCTCACCGATCAACTTAAGGGATAACGATGTCATCATAGTACCTCCTATCCGAAACAGAGTTGAAATAATGGGACCTGTAAGGAGGGAAGGGCTTTTTGAGATGAAACAAGGGGAAACAGTTCAACAATTGATCCAATTCGCAGGTGGTTTCAGCAGTTCAGCTTACCAAGAGAGGCTTACCGTAACGAGAAATACAGGCACACAAAGGAAGGTTGAAGACGTAGATAGGAATCTCTTTGAAACCTATTCACCTCTTGATGGAGATGTTTATAGGGTAGGGGAAATCTTGAACAGGTTTGAGAATCGGGTTCAATTGACAGGTGCGGTAAATAGACCTGGCACATTTGAATTGGTTCCCGGGCTTACCATAGCTCAACTCATAGAAAAAGCTGGAGGGTTGAGGGAAGATGCTTTTTTGAATAGGGCTACTTTATACCGTACAATGCGGGATTTTTCATTGGAAATTGTACCTGTTGACGTTCAGGCTGTGATCAATGGCCAAGTAAATAATTTTGAACTGCAAAAGGAAGATGTCTTGAATATTCCTAGCATTTATGAGTTGAGAGAGGAATATTTCCTTAAAATTTCCGGAGAAGTCAATCAGCCTGGCGCATATCCATTTGGAGCGAATATGACAGCAGCTGATTTGGTTTTGATAGCAGGAGGTTTTAAAGAGTCTGCCACTGCCTCTAATATAGAAATTGCCAGAAGAGTTAAAGATGATACCTCAGGAAAGTTGGCTGAAATAATTATTCTTAATGTGGACAGCAATTTGAGGATAACCGGAGATCAAGCACAGGTAAAGCTCCAGCCTTTTGATCATGTAATCGTAAGGAAAAGCCCAGGGTTTCAAAGAGAGCAGCTGATAACCGTTGAAGGAGAAGCAGTTTTTCCTGGAGAATATGCGATAGCCCATGCCGATGAGCGGATATCTGATGTACTTAAAAGGGCAGGGGGATTGAATAGGTTTGCATATCCAAAAGGAGCTACCTTGATCAGAAGGAATGAGTATTATGTAAGCCAGACCGAAGAGGAGGTAAGAGCAACATATCTTGAGCAGCTAAGGTCAAATATCCGAAGGGATAGCTTGGACAGGACAGAATCGGATAAAATTCTGGTCAATAGTATTGATCGTCTATTGGCGGATAGATTGGCCAAAAACACAAAAAATAACAGGTTGCTTGTAGATGATTTTAAAAGACAGTCTATAGAAGGTTTGGCCACTACAGACGGTACGCTTCAAAATGTAGAAATCAAAGATATAGAGCTGATAGGGATCAACTTGGAAAATATTCTTAAAAGTCCACATGGCCCTGAAGACCTTATTCTGAAAGAAGGGGATGTATTGAGTATACCAAAGGAATTGCAGACTGTTAGGATGAGAGGGGAAGTGCTTTTTCCTACTTCAGCTAGATATATTCCAATGGCAGGGTTTAAACAGTATATATCCCGTTCAGGAGGATTTACAGAAAGATCCCGAAGATCCCGATCCTATGTAGTCTATGCCAATGGAGATGTGTCTAGGACAAGAAAAATCTTGTTTTTCAATAATTATCCAAAAATAGAACCTGGTGCTGAAATAATTGTGCCTGCCAAACCAGAAAGACAAGGGTTGACAGCACAGGCATGGGTAGGACTGGGTACAAGTATTGCTACTTTGGCGTTGTTGATAAAT